>CAZLYS010000146.1:0-8489 GCA_964563415.1 uncultured Halomicronema sp. | reverse complement strand
GCTTTAGGGGCTGAAACGACGGAAAATCGTTCAATTGTAAATTGCACATCGCGTTAGTAACTAGTCAAAGGAGTAATTTCAATATTCGTAGTACCGGTTAAGTGTTCTCTGGTACTGTTGTTGGCTTAGCGGCATTATTTGCTCGACGAGCAAACTGGGCCTGAATCAAAAATGCTATGGGGAAGCCTACTGCAAAGGTCGCGGTCCATCCCCAGGGGGCTAGCCATGCCCCACCAATTGCCATTAATGAAATGAGTGGTTCAATATACCCTTCTTGTCGAATATCGCGAATGGTCTCGTCGGATAACTCGGTAGCGACCAATCGACGATTATAGGTGCCATAAATCCAGGCAGCCGAGGCGAAAAGGCCAATTCCTGCTGCCGCCAGACTGTAGAACGCCTGAACAACAAACTCTCCTTCATAGACCGTTGATAGGTCGCTAGCATAGGCCAACAGCACCACAAATAGGAGCGAGAAAAGAGTTAGAAAAATATGTACCGCATCGGTTTTTTGGTAGTGCTTAAACTGATGGACATGGGTAACCCAATAAAATGCAAGCGTGAAAAAAGTAACAACATAAACTCCCAAATCGGGGAGCTGGCTCGATAGCAGCTCGGCGACATTCTGAGACCCATTTGACGGTTCGGTTAGTGGGTCAAAAAGGATGGCCAAAATGGTCATTGCCACGGCAAAGACCATATCGCTGAGTCGTGTGAGGCGCTGAATCGGCATGATTGTGATCAGTAACTGTTGTGCATGAAACATTACTTACCACAGAATTTTGACCTCAAGGCTCAGGTTGAGGATGGCTTGAGCGCACGTTGGGTCGCGGTGCTAATGGCGCCGATCTCGACCCATTTTTTCAGCGCTTCTTGCTCGCTTTCCTCGGCCACTTTTTCACTAATGAGGACTTCGAGCTGCCGCAACAGCTCTGGAGAGGTTTCCTGGGTGAGTCGCTGATGGGCCTGCTGTTGCCAGGTGCGATACTGATCCAGACAGGGTTGCAACAGGTCAGGGTCGATACGGCTGTCTTGAAACAACTGCTGCAGGTATTGTTCCAGAGGTTGGGGCAGGTAATCGGTAATGCCCCAGTAAAGGCAGGCATCGAGCTGAAGCCGGGCCTGCTGTCGTTTGACCCACGTCGCCCGGGGCCATAGGCGTTTTCCCAATGCTAGGGAGATCGCGCCCCAGTCTGACACGGTTGAATAGACTCTGGGATGGGTGGGTGGCAAATGTCCGCCCAAGACTTCATCGCGTTTCAGCTCCACTAGCGATCGCAACGCGGCAAATAGTTCTTCCGACAGATAGGCGTTATCGTAGCTGTCTTGATAGACTTGGCGTTCAAGGCTCAAGGCCAGCAGCCAAATCCACTGCTGTTGGGTCTGGTGACTCAAAGCCGAATGCTGCAAGAGTCCTGACAGATCTTGCTGGGCCTGGGTGAGTGCCTGCTCCTGTTGCTGCTCATAGGGGTTGACGACGTCTGTATGAAAGTGCAAGCCTGAACTCGTTAACCCCGACTCCGTCAATTCTGATATGGCTGCTCGGGCCTTATATTTAGCGAGCACTCGGGCAAGTGCCCGGTTGAGCCGCTCAAACAGAGGTGGACTATCTAGTCGGAGACGATGCAGCAAGGTAGCGATTGTGGTTGCTGGCCCTAAGAGGGTGAAAAGTACAACCGCTAAGGTGAGCATGAGCAGCAGATCGCGCTGGGGAAAGGCGGTTTCTAGACTGAGCACTAGCGCTAAACAGACGGCCCCCCGCAAGCCACCCCAAAAGCTCATCAGTTGATAAGAAATAGATACAGCACTTTGGGGCAGGCAGCGATTGACTAAGGCCATTAGACCAAACACAGCAACGCCTCGGGCCAGCAGAATAGTCACTAGCGTCAAGCCCATTGCGCCCCAAAGCGAGGGCTGCCGCTCCAAGATTTGAAAAACCCCCAGCTCTGCGACTGTTACCCCCATTAATAGAAAGATCAGGCTATTGGCTAAGAACGCCACATACTCCCAAAACTCTCCCAGAGCATGGCGGGCCTCAGTTTTGAGTTGGTCGGTCTTGTAACGCCCCAGGGCCATACCGGCACTCACCACGGCCAGTACTCCAGAGACGTGCAGTCCTGCTTCTGCAACCAGAAAAGTGGCGTAAGCAATGACTGCCGTGAGGGTGAATAAAACTAAATGATTTTGTCGGCTGAGAGACAGTAGTGGCTGAATGGCCTGTCCGATGATGAGTCCGACGACAATACCGCCGATAAAGCTGATCGCGAAGTTGATGCCACCCTGTTGCAGAATCGCGCTCCCAAAACCCTGCCCGGTGGCGATCGCAGCCAGAATGATATTAAAAGCCACAATCGCCGTAGCATCGTTAAACAAGCTTTCTCCCTCGATTAAAACCCCTAGTCGCTGCGGTGCCCCAAGTTCTTTAAACAGGGCAATTACAGCAACGGGGTCGGTGGCCGAAATCAGACTGCCAAACAACAGTGCCTGGGGCAGCTCTAGAGGCGTTCCCCAGCTCAAAATCCCGCCCACAATTGCCGTCGAAAGCAGTAATCCGGGGCCGGCCAGGGTCAAAATCGGCAGCAGATTACGAAACAGCAGGCGACTGTCAAGATTCAAGGCTGATTCAAAAATCAGCGGTGGGACAAAAACAAACAAAATTAGATCGTGGGACAGGGTCAGCGGTTGCAAAAACTCCCCGCCCGCACCGATCTGGCCCACCCAACCTGATGCCATGCCGATGAGCACCAGTACGACGCTGTAGGGGAAGCGCAGCCACTTGCGGGCGATCGCAGCAAGACAGGCGACAGCTAAGAGCACCAACAGATTGATCTGAGTGGCCACCAACGGTTCTAAGGGCATACCTGTTATTTCCTTTGTACGCTGGGGGTTAAGGCAAGTGAGCGCAATATGACTTCAATACGCCTGACACTCTAATTGATAACGCCTGATATCGCACCGATGATGTCAACAACGCAATGAAGTTTCGAGCGATTGAACGACATCTTGATATCGATCACACCACGGTGATTCGATTGGTGAAGCAGGTTAATCAACAACTCCCCCAAGTACTCCTATAGAGACCACACCAGAGGTGATTCAACTTGATGAGTTGCAGACTTTCATTGGCTCCCAAACAACAAAATTTTGCTGTGGACGGTAATGGACAAAGCGAGTGTCGGCATGTAGAGTCTGCTTTGACGTTGAGAACAACCTATCGACGATTCCTATTGCTGAAGATATTGCTCTTAGCCCAGTAGCTATTTCAACTTGCGGACTAGAGCAGATAGATAAACTATGGGGACTGAAACAATGCCAGGAGGAGGGCTTGAACCGCCGACACGAGGGTTTTCAGTCCTCATATCTGCTGGTCAGTAACGATTCTGAACTAAGTTCTTCCTCCTCGTGGCACTGCAGGTAACCCCAAATGTCACCATACAGTTCTTGACATCCTCCAGCAGATTCACCCTTTGGCTCATCTTCCTAAGCTCCTGTCCCCAGCATGGCAGGCACGTCAATTTCCTTGATGCAGGTAGCGCGGGATAACGACAGCACGCAACTGATGATGCTCAGCAAATCTGACAAGGGCATGGCCTCGCCGCCGTTCAAGCCGTCGTTCGCCAGATCTTGCAGAACTTCGGGAGTGCCGACATTGCCGGGGTTGATGATGGTGACGCCGATGCGCTGCGATCGCAATTCCTCCCTCAGGGCATGGACGACGCCCCGCAAGCCAAACTTTGACGCACTGTTCGCCACCTCCCGACCCGGAAAGTTATCTCGCCCCGACAGCGACCCCATGAAAATAATTTTGGGATTATCGGATTTGCGCAGAGCGGGCAGTAGCGCCTGCACCAGCCGAATCGGCGCTATCAAATTCACCCCAATCACGCGGGTGATGTCCTCATCTGTGCAGTCTGCAAAGCGATACTGCGGAGTAAAGGCATGGGTTTCCCAGGTGCCACCCATGTAGAGCAGAGCATCCAGCGGTGCGTCACCTACTGCCTGAGCTACCTTTTCAACTCCGGCCAACTCCGATAGGTCAGCTTGAATCCATTCGCCCACCGGAGCAGGCGTCCGCGAGACCGCCAGCAGGCGATGGTCCCCTGGGACCGGTCCTTGACCATCGCACTGATTCGCCAGATATTCCGCCACCGCGAGACCAATCCCCCGGCTGGCCCCAGCCACTACCACTGTTTTCAATGTCATTTCCTCAAATCACCTCACTACAACAGTGACGATTTGTCCTTTATCGCCAATCAGAAAGCCACGCGCCTAAAACCCCATTGACGGTATCAGGGTGCTCTAGCTGCAGCCAATATCCTCCAGGCACCGACTCGTAGCGCCACACAGCATCAACATATCGATAGCACCGAGAGAGCTGCCCCTCGGTCATCCATTCATCATGGCGGCCATACAGCCCTAGGGTGGGCACCTTGATGCGTCGGTGCCGCTGCCCAGTGAAAAACTGACGGGCAACCACGTCATAGGCCGGATTCGCCCGCTCCCAGATTGTCCAGAAGCCAGTATCTTGGCCGCTCGTCAACTTAGCCAGAATGCGATCGCCATCGGGATGGGAGGCAAACTTGTGCCGAAATCTTTTGGCGTCATTGCTGAGATACCAATATCGACTGGCGCGATCCATCCCGTGCAGAATCAGCCATAGATAGTTGCCGAGATGCCCCGTCACCATATCTCGGATAATCTCAACGGCATGGCCGACGGACAGGGCGCAGTAGCTCAAGAAGCGATCAGGGTAGTTGGCGACCGTCTCCCACGAGACCGTTGCCCCATAGTCATGGGCAATCAGATGGACCTGGTCAAGATTCAGCGCGTCGAGTAGCGCAATCGTGTCGGCTCCCAATTCGCTGACGTGATATCGCCTGACATCACGGGGTATCGAACTCTCGCCGTGCCCTAGCCAGTCCACCGCGATCGCCCGAAAACCCAACGCGCTTAAATAGGCCAGTTGATAGCGCCAGATAGTTTTATCGTCGGGCCAGCCATGTAAAAGCATTACGGCTGGTCCCGCAGTCCCGGTATCGATGATTGCATACTCAACGCCTCGTACCTGGAGGCGCTGGGAGGCCAACGCCGTTGAAATTTGTGTTGTTTTAGTCATCGTTCAAGGTGGCCAATGCGGGGCTATTGCAAGCGCAAGCCAAACTTGGTGATACCGGGGAAATCTTCGCCAACCTGCTCCCCAAAATACTCTTTATGGAATGTGTAATAGGGCTTAAAACCAGCGGACTCGTAGGTACGTCGAGCCGCCTCATTGCCGTTGATGATCATGATGCCAGCGAACTCGTGCCCCCGCGATCGCCCCTCATCTAGCAGGGCTTTGATCAAGGCTTTACCCAAACCGCGACCACGTCCTTCCGGCAATACCGCCACGGTCTCAATAATCCAGTCAGCCTGCGGTGTGAGGAAGAACGGCTTTAAATCACCGCCCCAAAGCGCCAAGTAGCGATCGCGAAACATCTGAGTGGTGGACGGCGACCAGTGCAAAATTTGGGCGATCGCGTCCAGTCGAGACAGCTTCAAAGGACAGTAGTCTTCCTGTTCGCTGGGCATGTACCCTGCTGCTGCCGCCATTGGCTGGCCATCCTCTTCAATGACAAGAAAGTCTGGCACATTGCCCCAATTAGATCCTGCAGCCTGCAGCTCCGCCTCGGTGAAGGCGATCGCACTCGTACCAGTACCTTCCAGTAAATCTTCCCAAAAGCAGTGATTCATCGGGGGCAGGGATGCCTCGTACTCAATGCGAGCGAGAAAAGGGATATCAGAGATCGTGGCTTGACGAGTCGTTAAGGTCGCGAGCATAAAACCTCCAAAAGGACGACTAAAGAAAGATACAATCTGTATGTATCTAAAACTAATCGGCATCCCTCAGGATGTCAAGATACATTCTGTCTGTATGTTTCTGGTGGCTGCCATGTCTGTGAAGTTGACCAAAGCTGAACAAACTCGCCGTACCCGTCGCGCCATCCTCGATCGCGCCCGTCATTTATTTGCTGCCCAGGGCTACGCCGCCACCGGCACCGAGGAAATTATCAGTGAGTTGGGGGTTACGCGAGGGGCGCTGTATCACCAATTTGGCGACAAACAGGGGGTGTTTAAAGCGGTGATTGTTGAGGCCTACGATGAAATCACCGCTCACATTCAGGCTCAGATTTTGCCGTTGACCACTAACTGGGAGCAGTTAATTGTCGGTTGTAAGGCTTTCTTAGAAGTCGCCCAACAGGCGGAAATGCGGCGCTTGGTGTTTATCGAAGCTCCGGCGGTGCTGGCTGCCGACGACCTGGTGCAAATTGACCAGACCGGTTTTGGCTTACTGCAAGCGTCGATTCAACTGGCGGTGCAGGAAGGGGAGTTGGATGTGGTCGATGCCGAAGGTTTTGCCCACCTGGTCAATGGTTCGCTAAATGAGCTGGCCGCTTGGGTCGCGCAATCCGAGGACCCGCAGCGATTAGCCACTGCCCAAGCCCTAGTCGAGGCGCTACTCACCCGACACCAGAGCTAACCCAGAAGCTTTAATAACGTATTTGGCCTTTCGGGGCATGATCAGAAGCTTTCTGTGGAGACGGTCAAACAACCCAGCTTCGATCATGCGGTGGTAGTCACGATCGTCCAACGCAGGAGGGTCGTCACCAAAACCGTTCTCTCCCTTTGCGATCGCTAAGTATAGAAGCGATCGCGGGTGCCTGGACTAAAAACGGCCTGAAATGGCCAACTGGCATACACTCAGACCCTGCATTCTTTCGTGCAAGCAACTACCCTAAAACCCCTGTTTTTGGGTGAGTAGTTGCCCAATGAACTTTTTAAGGAGTCAACATTTATCCTGATCACAGTTGTGAACCAGGCGACCAGCTAGAAGAATTTGAATGTGCAATCTATCTCGGCTCTGGAAATCTCAATGATGGCCCCTATCCAGAGTGCGAGGGTACGGGAGTTTATTGGGGCCATCCAGATAGAGGCATACTTCTAAATGCAGAGGGACTCCCAATCACCCCTGCCACGGTAGAACATTTGAACCTGAAACGCTGAAAATATTCCAGGAGGCGGGCTTGAACCGACGATACGAGAATTTTTAGTCCTCAAAATCTACTCATTTTCCTGTCGCCCAGTATAGCTATTCCGAATCAAATTCTCCGGCTTCGCGGCGCAGCAGGTAATCCAAAATGCGATCATGACGCTCGCTCGCAGCAGCTAAGGCTTGGATGTCAATTGCATTACGGCGAATATCGACGGCGTTGCGGCGAATATCTTGGGTCAGAGACTCGATATCTAAAGCATTGCGCTCAGCCACATTTGCAGCCCGAATCAGCAACTCTCCAGCACTGTTCATGAGCGATTCCAATCGACTCAAACGTCTTTCAATATCGTCGTTAGATTGTGCGTTCGTCATATTGAAACTTGAACTGTTGAATGTTTTTGATCAGTCCCTAAAGATACCAATAGATTAGCCGATGGATACTGACGTTCGCGATCGCTACCCGCAAATCGGACTCAAAGGGCAGCGTCACGGGTGTTGATGTCGGAAGCTCCGCTGCAGGGTCAGTCTGGTCTTCAGCGATTAAGAATAGACCCCCAGGAAAATGATAAAATGCTTACACAGTAAGCGTTTCAGGGTATCCGGTAAAATCCCTTTTTCTGTCCACCAACCGGTGAAATGTGGGCTCCCACATTTCTGGCTACGCTTTGGCTGGTCTGTCGCCCTGCCAGACAATTGCCGCATAATGTCTAGCGATAACAAGCGGTATGTCTTTCAGGGCCCAGTCGGCCGACTATTGACTCGACGGAGTTGTCATCGGCAACTGAATGCAGAATGCCGTCCCCTGTCCGACTTGAGATTGAACGCTCAGGTCACCCCCGTGCTTGTCAACAATAATTTGCCGTGCAATGGCCAGCCCTAAACCCGTGCCCTTACCGACTGCTTTGGTGGTGAATAGATGGTCAAAGATTTTGGCTTGCACAGTCTCTGGCATGCCCGGCCCATTATCAGCAATGGTTACTGTGACCTGTTGCTCGCCTGCCACCGTTTGAATCGTGATGCGATGCGGATGGGCCTTGATGTCAGCAAAGCTGCGGTTTTGGTTCGTTTCATCCAAGGCATCAATGGCATTGGCCAGAATGTTCATGAACACCTGATTGAGCTGTCCGGGGAAACAGGGGACGGGCGGCAGTTCGCCATAGGCTCTGACGACTTCAATCGCGGGCCGTTGTTCATTGGCCTTCAAGCGATGCTGCAAAATCAGCACGGTACTCTCTAAGCCCTCATGCAGATCAAACATTTGTTTGGTGTCGGTTTCGACATCGGCTCGTGAAAAGGTGCGCAGACTCTGACTGATGGCTTTAATGCGGTCACCGCCATCGCGCATCGCTCGCATCAGTTGGGGCAAGTCTTCTCTCAAAAATGTCAAGTCGATCGCTTCTAGCTCTTCCGTGATGTCCTTTCCTGGGTCGGGGAACTGCTGCTCATAGAGGTCGATGAG
>CAZLYS010000145.1:0-8494 GCA_964563415.1 uncultured Halomicronema sp. | reverse complement strand
TGTTGTCTTGACGCTGCACTAGGAAGAGCATCAGATTCAGCGGAGGCAGCATGACTACATTCATTGAGCAGGTTGGAACCGTGAATGCGACGCTTCAACCAAAAGCGATTTGCGGAGAAGTCCCAGAATCAAGCCTCAGGTCCTATCAGTACTCGCCAATCTCAGACTTCATGCGCTCTAGCGTCACATGCATCTGGTCAAACATCTGCTGAGGTGTCATACCGGCTTGGCTAAGCTGAGTCTTGAGCTGTTCAACGGTCATCTTTGCCATGAAATCATCGGATAGCTCAAACCTTTTCATAAAGATGCGATAGCGCTCTAGAACATCTTCCATTTGTTGGATGTAGAGTTTTTTGCCTTCACGGTCAAACTTGCCATAGCGGCCACCCATTTCCATCAGGTTTTGATAATCCTGAAACAAGGACATCGCTTCCTGTTGCACAATCTCAGAATCAAAAATTCCCATCACACTTACTGTTAAGGAGCCGATTTAGCGACAAACCCAGGAGTCTGACCGCCAGTTTTAGAACCACTGATATCTCACCGCTCCCATCCCATGACGAGAATGACGGTCACTTCAGCGTTTTGCCAAACATACCAATAATACGAATGTAAGAGACTATCTAGCGGCCAGCAAAGGGGAGAAAACCCTACTTTTTAGCGCGCTTTGATGAAAACAGGTTAAACAAACCACCTTTCTTGCCCTGGTTTTGGGCTTTTGCATGACCGTTATTGGCGGTTGCCGGAGGCGGGACTGAGATCGCTAATTGTTTAGCGTATTTATGGGCGATCCGGTTTTTCGGGTCTAGTTTCAGGGCTTGACGAATATGGACTTTGGCCATGCCTACCAGATTTTGCAGCAAATATGCTTGTCCCAACATCGTGTGGTAGTTGCTATTGCTGGGGTCAATGCGCACGGCATCGCGAAGTTCTTGAACGGCCTCAGCGTAAGATTTGCTCGCAATGTAGGTTTTGGCCCGCACGACATGGCGTTGGCCATAGTCTACCTGGGGTTTTTCTGGCGATTTCGTTGCCGATGACTGCTCAGTCTCAGTGACTGGAATAGTAGATACCGTCTGTGTTGCCGACATCAACCCGGTGCGCTTCTCACGAATTACCGGATCCCCCATTTTGCGGCGCAAATAAACCAGATTGAGTTCCGCGATCGCATCTGTCTGAGCCGCAAAACTATCGGTTGACGAATATTGGCTGTCTGACAGCTCAGTTAGCGCATTCTCATACAGGATATCGACCTCAGCTTCATCCACTTGCAAAAGCTGTTTAGACTGGGGCACTTGGGTCGTTAATTTATTCTCGCGCGTTAATCGCCGCACTTTAAAGCGCAGTGTTGCCAATGCTTCAGCTCGTCCTTTATCTTGCTTCAGGCGTTGATAGGCGGGATTAACCAGCCGCGTCAAGACAGCATTTGCAAACTCTCGGGTTGCTTCATCAGCCCCCATCTGCTGATCAGGGTGCAGACGCTTCGCAATTTGCCGGTAGCGCTTGGCAATGCGTCGCTCGTCTGCCGTTACAGCTACACCCAAAATGGCGTAAGGGTCGGAGAACTGTTTGAGCCAATCAGGAGAAAAAGCCGGGGATGTCATGCAAACCGTACAAAAAGGGGCAATAAAAAGGCAACAGACGAGAATTGACTACAGAACAGCTGAGCATATACAGGGGGGCTAAAGTTGAAATTCACTTTGCTAGATCTAGATTAACGCCTCAAGCGAGCAGTCGTTTCATAGACTGTTGGATGGAGCATTTGACTTCCAGGGCAAAAACATATGGAGGCTCAATTAGTAATTTCTATAATGTTGATGCCCTTTGCTAAGGCATACATCATTATGTTAGTCGTCATGGCAACGTACGCATCATCACCTAGTTACTGGCGACGCCTCAAGTTACTGCGGCCTAAGTATGTACCCTCAAAGCATTAGTTAATCTTGATGACCTAATCTTATTCTTCTTGCGCTAGAGTAGTTCGACAGGAATGTTTGAGGTCGGCATGGCTGGTCACTCATCTGCACATCCCCCTGTCAACGGTAAAGCGCAGTCACCCAAACAATGGAAAATTGCTGCTGCCTTGGCCTTTGCAGGTGCGCTCAGTCCTTTGCCAATACCGATTTCGGGACTGCATAAATTCTACTTAAGGCAGCCCGTGTGGGGCGGTATTTATTTGTTGCTGGGGTGGACTGGGATTCCTCGCATTGCCTGTGCTGTTGAGGGAGTTTGGTTCTTGTCACGATCACAGCGGGCTGTCACCTCTGTCGATACGGCCTATGAAAGAGTGGCGGCTTCTGAACAGACTCAAGCGATCGCCACCGCCCTCCGAGAATTGGAAAAATTGCGCCAAGAAGGCCTCATCTCTGAGCAAGAGTTTGAGCAAAATCGCCGCACCTTGCTTGCTAAGCTCAATTGATAAGTCTTGGAACAGTGGTGCTGCTCAATGACTCAGTTTTCCTCTCGATCACCGCGTCAACAGCTACAGACTTGGTTCAATCACTTTCATCCTTTAAAGGCAAAGTTACGTCGTGATCCGATGATGCGCCTATCTAGTGCTGCTGAGGTCGTTGTCGCGGCTGATCTTGGAGTGCGGATCGATGCCAACCAAGCGACTGTGGATGATTGGCTACGGTTACCGGGGCTTTCTATCCATCAGGCTCGGACGTTGGTAAGGCTGAGTCAAAACGGTGTAGTGTTTTATGCGCTTGATGATGTAGCCGCCGCACTAGGGTTAGCGCCTCACCACCTAACATCGCTGGCACCCATCTTGCAGTTTTGTTATTACGACGAAGCCAGCCCGCTAACGGCATTACCGCCATCGGTTAATCAGGCAACGGTGGCTCAGCTGATGGCCTTGCCAGAAATGTCAACGGTGATCGCCGAACGCATTCTGAATGAACGCCAGCGGTCAACCTTTACCAGTTGGAGTGATGTGCAACAGCGGCTACGACTCTCCCCTAAACAAATCAGCCAGTGGATGCATTATCTCAAGGTTTGAATGGCTGGATGGGGCTTTGCTACATGGTCGATGTGGCTTTGCCCAACGCTCAGCGACGACATCTAGCTAGATGGGCAAAGGCGGCCCGTTTGCCGCACTTACTTTTTCCAGTCTTTGTAGTAGCCCTCAAGAACTTGCTTCACCATCGGTGCCGCCACTGAGCCACCACCACCGCCAGAGTGTTCAGCAAAGGCGACCACTAAAATCTCAGGATTCTCCGCAGGTGCGTAGGCCCCGAACCAGGCGTGGTTTTCAAACGGAGGCGCTTCAGCAGTACCTGTTTTACCCGCGATGGGAGGCAAGTTTGGCAAATTTAGAGATCGCGCTGTCCCGCTAGAAATCACCTGTCGCAGCCCGTCCTGCAAAATTTCTACCGTCGCCGGTTGCAGCCCCATCGGTTCACGCCAATCTTCGGGTGTGCGACTGTCTTTCAGGAGATGGGGCGTGACTAGGTAACCACCATTGGCCGGTACTGCAAACATGACGGTCACCTGCAATGGTGACGTCTGCAAAAAGCCCTGGCCGATTGACATGTTGATGGTGTCACCCACAAACCATTCGTAGCCAATAACTTCGCGCTTCCAAGCATCGTCAGGCACGAGGCCAGCACTCTCTTCTGACCCCAACTCAATGCCGGTTTTACTGCCAAACCCAAACCGCCGGGTCCACTGGATGAGGGTCTCGCCACCGATCTTCCGCCCCACCTGATAGAAGAAGGTGTCACTGCTCATAGCCATGGCCCCGCGAAAGCCAAGGGGGCCAAATCCCGCATTATTCCAGTCCCAAAACTGAATGCCCCCTACTCGCAAGAAAGGAAACGTCGGTAAGACCGCACTGGGTGAATAAGCACCTGACTCAATACCAGCGGCAGTGGTCACAATTTTGAAGGTACTGGCCGGGGCAAAGCCTTGTAAGGCTCGATTAACGAAGGGATATTGAGAGCCTTGTAGCTGCGCCCATTGGGCATCAGTGATGTTAGTCGTAAAAATATTGGGATCAAACGTGGGGCGACTTACCATGGCTAAAATTTCCCCAGAGTTGGGGTCCATGGCAACGATCGCCCCTTTGGTGTTGCCGAGGGCTTGCTCTGCGAGCTTTTGCACCTCAATATCAATCGTTAGTTGGACATCATTGCCCGAGACTGCCGGTTTGTTGCCCAAAACGCTGAGCACTCGACCTGAACTATCGACTTCAACCTGCTGCCCCCCCCATTCGCCCTGCAACATCGACTCAAAAGCAGCCTCAGCGCCCATTTGGCCGATAATATCGCCCATGCGATAGTCCTCATATTGAGGATTTTCCAGCTCTTCCTGAGTGATTTCGCCGGTATAGCCGAGGACGTGAGCAGCCAAATCGCCATTGGGGTAGTTGCGCACGGCCTCTGCTTCGAGGCGCACACCGGGCAACTCGTGGCTAAACTCCGCGATCGCGGTGGCTTGAGCCGGGCTAATCCCCCGTGCGACTGTGATTGCCTCAATCGACTCATAGCCCGCCTGCTCTAATCGTTGCTGAATACTTTCGGGTGGCACCTTCAAAATGTCGGAAAGGCGAGCAATGACGGTAGGCCACTCAGACTTAGGCAGCGCAATGGGCCAGATGGAAATTGCATGGGAGAGACGGCTACTCGCCAGTGCTCCCCGGGCCGGACGTTTGGGCACGAGTCGAATACGGTTCGTTTCAGCTCGCTGGCGGTTGAGTTGGCCTTCGATTAACTGCAGTTGGGCCAATCGAGTACCCACAGCACCAAATAAGACGCCGGTTACCAATAACATCGCGATGACCGCTTGAAAGTGCTTCCCAACGGTGCGCTCTTTTTCTTTACTAAGCCGTAATTGAAACCGGGAAGGAAACTCTAACGTCATTGTCAGCTCTAGCCATTGAGGGCGTGACTTGCTATATTATCGCCTCAACTAGGATAGCGGGCGATCGCTGATTTTGAGGAGCCGTACTTTGCCAGCGTTCCGACTGGTTAGGGCACCTGTCTTAATCGCCATTGGCTTGCCATACCTGTCACCCAGACTCTCAAACTGAGAAGGTTGGGAGTCTGGGTGACAGGTGCTCATTATTTATCGAGTGTCCTTTAGCTATCCAACATTATCTGCCGCCGATCAGATAGAAAACGATATTCGCAAGCCTGATGTTGCCGTAGACATTCAATATTCTCCGGTAGATGGCGAAATCTCCGTGGCCCCCACCGCTTTCTGAAAGGCTCGGTATAAAACCCTCGGACTTTTGCCAGTCTTGGGTAACACTCTTTCCCAATTGGCCAATTGGTGGAGCACAGCCACCAGTCTGAATCGGCCAATCAGTTACAGAAGTTACTTTTTGTCATTCCAAGATGCTAAATCGTGAAAAAACGTCCGATTGCCTTATAACAATTTGAAACAGCATGTCATGATGCTGTCTAAGAATTCATCGGGCATTCTGGATTCAGAGCCGCCTCAGGCAATTCTGCTGCTGTTCAGGGGACTACCTTCATGTCACAGACAGTTTCTCCCGCGATTTCTCGACCGCAAAACCAGCAGATGGCGGATGTCGAGCTTTGCCAGGTATCTAAATATTTTGGTGGAGAAGCTGCTGTCAAAGCGATTGATCTCACCATTCAAGAGGGGGAGTTTTTCAGTATTTTGGGGCCATCAGGCTGTGGCAAAACGACCACTCTACGGCTCATTGCGGGATTTGAGCAGCCAACCAGCGGTACCGTGGTCATTCAAGGGCAAGACATGAGCCGCACTCCAGCCCATCGCCGCTCAGTTAACACGGTGTTCCAAAGTTACGCCTTGTTTAACCACATGACCGTCAAGGACAATATCGCCTTTGGATTGCGGATTAAGCGCATGGGGCGATCGCAAGTGCAGCAGCGGGTGGCTGATGCCCTGCGGCTAGTGAAAATGGAAGCCTTTGGGAATCGGTATCCCGCCCAATTATCCGGGGGGCAAAAGCAGCGGGTGGCATTAGCTCGGGCCCTCGTCAATCGCCCTGCCGTCATGCTGCTAGATGAACCGTTGGGGGCCTTAGACCTCAAACTCAGAAAAGAGATGCAGGTAGAGTTGAGCAATCTGCATCAGCAGTTAGGCATCACTTTTATTATGGTGACCCACGACCAAGAAGAAGCCCTGTCGCTCTCCGATCGCATTGCCGTCATGAAAGATGGTGACATCGAGCAAATCGGCACCCCTAATGAAATTTACGATCATCCCCAAACGCCCTTTGTTGCCGACTTCATTGGTGATACGAATTTGCTGCGGGGGGAAATTAAATTTGCCGATGCCGATTTGGTACGCCTGCAAACCTTAGAAGGCACACTGGTCACGGTCAAACGAACCGAGGGGATGCCCGCCGATTTTAAGGCAGCAGTCGTGAGTATCCGCCCAGAAAAAATCCACCTGAGCCAAGATCCCCCGCAGGATGAAGGAAACTGCTATTCTGGCTACGTCAAACATGTCATGTATTTAGGAACGCATCTACATTGTGTGGTGCAACTCCAGTCAGGAGAATGCCTGACCGTAATGCAGCCAAATCGGACGGGGCAATCGCTGGCCCTAGAAACTCCGGTTTATGTCTCCTGGATGCCGACTGACTGCCTGGCTCTAGCGGCTTAACAGCGCGCTTTTTAAAAAGTGGCGAATTGTTGTCCGTTAAACAGAGCCGATTGTCAGTGTTTTATAACCTCTTAGTCGTACCGCAGCCGTTTAATTGAGTGAGGAATTTTGCCATGCCCCGCAAGCGTTCTCTTTATCTGCCCCGATCATCCCGACGACTCGGTGCGACCCGTCGACGGTTTTTGCAAGGGTCAGCCGCAGCGATCGCTGGCGTCACCTTGGCAAATTGCCGTCAAAACATTGCTGACCAAGCCGCTCCTGACGAAGATCCAGCCGCCGCGGCCCCCGAGGAAGGGGGAGCCAGCGGCGGTGATAGCGGCGTGCTGCATGTTTACACCTGGGCTGACTACACCAACGACGAAATGGTCAATGCCTTTACAGAAAAGACGGGCATTGAGGTCATCGTCGACATCTACGATTCCAACGAAACGATGTTGGCCAAGATGCAGGCCGGAGGGGGCGATGCTTACAGCATCATTTACCCATCGGACTACATGGTGCAAGAGATGATCGGGCTGAGCATGCTCACTAAACTCGACAAAGATCGCATTACAGGGATCGACAATATTTTTGAGAAGTGGCAGGACCCCGTATACGACACCGGCAATAGCTTTAGTGTGCCGTTTGCCTGGGGCACCACAGGCTTGCTTTACAACACCGGCATTCTGACCGAAGCACCCACAGACTGGGATTATCTCTGGGAAAATAGTTCCACCCTGTCGAAGCGGATGACCCTGTTAGATGACGTGCGCGAGACCATGGGGATGGTGCTCAAATCTTTGGGCTATTCCTACAACTCCACCGATCCGGCAGAAATTGAAGAAGCTTACGAAAAGCTGATTGAGCTGAAGCCAGATTTAGCCTCATTTATGTCGTTTGGTTTCGAAGATGGTTTGTTGAGTGGTGACTTGGCAGTGGTAATGGCTTATTCGGTGGATGCGCTCTCTAGCATTGCTGAAGATGACAGCCTGAACTATGTCATTCCCGAAAGTGGCTCCTCAGTTTGGACAGATACGTTGGTGATTCCGACAACGGCACCAAATGTCGATGCGGCTTACGAATGGATCAACTTCAACCTCGATCCGGAGATTGCTCAACTCAATACAGAAACGCTGTTTAACGCGACGCCTAATAGTGTTGCCTACGACAACCTTTCCGACGAGCTTAAGAGCGATGAAAAACTCTTCCCGTCGGAAGAACTCCTGGCCAAATGCGAAGGTATCGCCCCTCTAGACGAAGAAGTGTCCGCCACTTTCGATGAGTTCTGGACTCGCGCCACGAGCGCTTAAGGGGGCTGGGGCATGAGTACTTCTTTGAGCAAGCGCCGGTTCAAAGGACTAGGGACAACTAAAATCGGTCATCGCCTGCGGCGACTAACCGGGCCGCTAGCCTTATTGGGGCCTCCTGGAATTTGGCTCGTGCTCTTTTTGGTGCTGCCCACGCTGCTGATTCTGGATATCAGTCTGGTACCTGGGTTACGACCTGAAGATGTGGGCGGTGCCTACGGCTTGGGTAACTATTTTCAGGTTTTTAATCCCTTTGATACCAATTTTGACCCAGTTTACCTGCAGGTCATTTGGCGATCGCTGTATTATGCTGCCATCTCGACGCTGGCTTGTCTGGTGTTGGGGTTTCCTGTGGCCTATTGGCTGGCCATTATGGCTCCCCGACGTTGGCGTAACTTTTTGGTCGTGGCGTTCATTTTGCCCCTGTGGACGTCATCCCTATTACGGGCCTACGCCTGGATCAGTATTTTGCGGCCCACGGGCCTGCTGAACAGTTTTCTGGGTTGGCTGAGCAGTTTAATTCCGGGGGTGCAGTTACCGACCCAGAGTTGGTTATATGCTTCGACAGCGGTATTCATCGGGCTGACGTACAACTTTTTGCCCTA
>CAZLYS010000144.1:0-8516 GCA_964563415.1 uncultured Halomicronema sp. | reverse complement strand
GTGGGAATTACGATTGGCATGGCGCTGAAGGAAGCGTTGGGCAATCGCAAAGGCATCGTCCGCTTCGGCCATTTCGTTGCTCCCTTAGATGAATCTCTCGTTCAAGTAGCGCTTGATTTTTCCGGTCGCCCCCACCTCAGCTACGGTCTAGAAATTCCCACTCAGCGCGTTGGCACCTACGACACTCAGCTAGTGCGAGAATTTTTCGTCGCGATAGTCAACCATAGCCAAATAACGCTGCACATTCGTCAACTCGATGGCATTAATTCCCACCACATCATCGAGGCCACCTTCAAAGCGTTTGCCCGTGCCATGCGCATGGCCACTGAAATCGACCCCCGGCGTGCCAGTCAAATTCCCAGTTCTAAAGGCGTATTATAGGTTGACCGAGATCGCTATATTCATATGTGTTTAGCGTCCAGCTGCTGCCGATCCCCCCTCAATCCCCTTTAAAAAGGCCATCATACACTTGACGCACCAATACATTAGAACCTTGACATTTTCAAGCCTAGCGCAGACTATGTGGTGATTTTACCTTTTGTCTTATTTGCTTGTTGAATGACTACGGAAGTTGCGATCATTAATAGGAGTGCGGTCGCTTTAGCTGCCGATAGTGCCGTAACTGTCAGCAGCATAAGTGGCAAGAAGGTTTACAACACAGCAAATAAGCTGTTTTCGCTTTCTCGAAGGCACCCAGTAGGAGTGATGATATACGGCAATGCAAGCCTAAATCAAATCCCTTGGGAGACCCTAATCAAGGTCTACAGGAAAACGTCTCAGACGAAGTCCTTTAACAATCTTCAAGATTGCGCCACTGATTTTATTGATTTCTTTGGCAGCATTGAACACCTTTTCTCAAAAACGGATGAGGTAAGTGCTGTCGTCGCAATTTCACTCAGTGCGTTTTTTGACATCAAGCAAGCATACGAGGAGGACATACGGAAGAAAACAGAAATCTCTTCTAAAATCACCAAGACTGAAAAGAAAAGTATTTTTAAGGACAGAGTTGAAAAGTCCCTTGGTGAATGGGAAGCCAAGAAGGATGCTGGATCGCTAAAAGGTGTGTCGGCTAAGGCGATAGAGAGCAAGCATAAAAACAATTTTGAAATTGCTATTAATCATGTTTTTGAGGGCATCCCCTTAACCCAGAAGCTGAACAAGCAACTCGTAAAGATTGGATGTTTGTCAATCATAAAAGATTCATTCTCTAGCAGCTATTCAGGTATTGTCATTGCAGGCTTTGGGAAAGATGAACTTACGCCCGATCTTGCATCCTATAAAATCGATGCCATGTATGAAGGATCACTTAAATTCGCAAGGGACGATGATAAATCATACACTACAAAACCTTCTCCAGCGATCATATCTTTTGCTCAGGATGACATCATATCCACATTTATTAATGGCATTGATCCCTTGGCCGAAAGCGTTTTTAAGGCAATTTTAGAAGATTCGCTGGAGACGTACTTTAACCTGATTATCAAGAGTAGTCAGGCAAGTGGCATAAGCATTTCAATAGATGACCTCAAGAGACAATATGAACAGCACAAAAAGTTCCTGATGGATAGCTATGCATCAAAAACAGATGCATTTAAGAAAGATTATTATCGAGATCCACTTGATCAAGTAATTGGCATACTTCCAAAAGAAGAACTCGCTGAAATGGCTGAATCATTAGTTAGCTTGACAGCACTTAAAAGAAGAGTTTCTATGCAGATAGAATCAGTTGGTGGGCCTATAGATGTAGCTTTGATATCAAAAGGTGATGGTTTTATATGGATAAAAAGAAAGCACTACTTTGAATCAGACTTAAACCCGGATTTCTTTGTCAACAGAAAATAGAGGTTTGGACATTATGTATTTAGCTGGTCACAACAAGGATATCCTATTGTTCACAGAACACAAAGGCTCTCAATCAGATCCGGAAGTTATTGCTGCAAGGATAACCAAAGAGATGTTTGAAGAAGCAGGGGAAAAATTTATTGAATATATGGATGGGAAAGAAATTAAAATAGCTATTGAGAAAAAAGAATCAGCAAAATCTGTAGGTAAAAGGAAGAAAAAATGAGCGGAAATCGGCACAAGAAAAGTAAAGCGTATGAGAATTTTGGGCTCTACTGGGTGAACTATGCAGCCATAATAGGAACCAGACAGCGTAATTTGAACCGCTCGAAATTTCTGAACCCGTAGCCGGAACGTTTGATCAGCCTCAAGGGGAACTTCCGAGCCCGTGAATTGCTAGCCACCTGTTTAAAGGGGTGGCGATAGTACAGGATCCTCCGAGTACGCTAAACACATCCAATATTCTGAGGTGCATCGGAGGTTAACGGCCATAGCTGGCACCGATCCTTTTCCGCATTCGAGATCACCCAACATTCGCTACGGTGATGATGATAACTGCGTTGACTGACGTCACCGTTGCGGCGTCAGATGCGGTTACTGACTTAAGCGGGGGCAAGCCCATTGCATTTGCCGGAAGATCCAGAAACACAAGCGCAAATCAACATCGTGCCCATGATCGATGTCATTTTTGTGGTGCTGACGTTTTTCATTCTGTCGAGCCTCTTCCTGACTCGTGCAGAGGGATTACCCGTGAACCTGCCCAGCGCGGCTACTAGTGAGAACCAGCTACAACAACACACCCTAACTCTCACCCTTACCAGTGGCGGGGATTTGCAATTAGGCAACGAAGCAGCCACGCTAGAGTCTTTAACCGATCAGGTACAGGCTCGTCGCATCGGCGATCGCCCACTATTGATGGTCATTCGCGCTGATGCTGAGGTTTCCCATGGCCAAGTCATCGCCGTGATGGATCAGCTGCGGACAATTGAGAATGTTGAACTCGCGATCGCGACGACTGCTGAGAGCACAGCAGGAAAACCCTAATTTTTGTTTAAATGTATCAGGAGTAATTCTCAATAAGGGATTCTTCTTGCAAATTATGGGGATCACTCGCTATGATTGTCAACAAGGCGTCGCTGTTGAGAGGAAACATTACGTGACTTATACATCATCTGCTCTCAAAGCTGAGTTGAACGAACGCGGGTGGCGTATGACCCCTCAGCGAGAAATCATTCTGGAAACGTTTCAGAACTTGCCGAAGGGCGAGCACCTGAGCGCAGAGGATTTACGCGATGTCCTAAAGGAAGAAGGCGAGCAAGTCAGCTTATCTACGATTTATCGCAATCTTAAGCTGATGGCCCGCATGGGTATCTTGCGAGAGCTGGAATTGGCGGAAGGACAGAAGCGCTATGAGATTAATCAGCCCTCCCCTCACCATCACCACCATCTGATCTGTGTCCGCTGCAGTAAAACCATTGAGTTTAAGAATGACTCAGTCCTCAAAGCAGGTGCTCGGACCGCTAAAAAATCTGGATATCAACTACTCGATTGTCAGCTCACTATTCATGCCGTCTGTCCAACTTGCCAGCGATCGCTGCTGCCCATGTAGTCACAGGCTGAGCAGTCATCACGGCAACCAGGTTGGCTGCATCGCCGTCAAGGGTAGGATATTAGGCTCTGCTACGGTTGGCGTCCCAGCTAAACGTTGCTCTGTCGTTTGGAAAAGTGGTAGTAAGACTGTTTGAGTTTGCTCGTTATTCGGACTGCCATCCAGAGAAACCGCCACGGCTAACAGAGCCGCTAAACCATCGGGCGAGACATCCATCGACACTCGTGCTTGAGGGGGAAAGTTCAGCAGCCTGAGAGGTGCAGGATCATCGTTGAGGGCGATTGCAGCTAAAAAGGGCTGCTCACGATAGGCCTGACCTGGAAGCAACTCACTCGCCAACACGTACAGAATGCGATTAGTCGGGTCAAACTCAGCGCTGATGATCGCGCCGGTCGCATCCAGCAATGGCGTTTCTTCGCCTTGATTGGTCACCAACACCAGGGTTTCAATAAAGCGCCGCTCTGGATCGTTTTGATTAAAGTCCACCATGGCTGCAGCGGTGCCATCACTGGTGACGTCAAACACACGGCCAAACTCCGGTAAAAAGTCCAACGGTTCTGCTGTCGTTGCCCCCTCTGCAGTCGGTGACAAAGGAATGACTGCCGTCCCTTGTCCCTGCAGCATCAATAAACTTTCGCTATCAGGGCCAATCAAAAACTCACCTCCAGGCTCGGTTTCCAGGGGTTGCGGAGCACTATCCTCGGCAATAACCCACGGCCCAAAATCGGCGGGATTCGCCTGATTCACTCGTTGTACGACAATCTTTTGACCATTAGGAGCCAGATCAAAGGCGAGATTTTGATAGACATCACTATCTAATATTGGAGTGATTTCCCCGACATCACCTGGCACAAAGCTCGGTGTCATACCAACCGCCACCAAATCTTCTGGTGGCTGCGGTGCTAATCCGGTTGCCACTGCATACAATTCCGGAGACGGAGAGGTTGCTGCTGAGTCGCGTTGATCGCCTGGTACAGCAGAAAATAAAATGCGATCGCCCAGCGGGTAGGGTTCAAAGTCCAGCACCTGCCACTCGGGGGGTGTCAGGGCTACGGCTGCAGCCTCTTGGGAAAAGTTGACCAACATTAGCCGACCAGCGTCTTCGCCCTCTGTAGCGATATAGGCCACCGCGCGATCGCGACTCTGGAAGGTACTCTCAAACGGCTCGAATCGCACAGCACTACCATTTTCGGAAAAGCGATCGCGGGCATCTGGCAAGCTAATCTCATAGGTTTCGCCATAGGGAACTGGCCCATCTAACGTATAAGCCATGCGGCGACCGGCCCAACTGACCCGCCCTGGCAACTCTGGGGTAATTTGCAGGTTAGCCTCAACTGTATCGGGCTCCATCGGGCGGGTAAACGTCAGGCTAAAAGCCACGTTTTCCGCGCCCACAGTGCGTTCCTGCCAGGAAAACTTCTGTACTTTAGCGACCGCATGATCGCCCAGCAAGACTAACAACCCGGCAACTACCAGCAAGCCGACCATCAGGCCTAAAGAAAGGCGATCTAAGGGTAACCGCCAGCGCCGGTAGTGACGACGAGACAGACGATCAAAACTCATAGGGATTTTTCGGCTCAGCAACAGCGGTGACTTCGTCAGGAACGATGACCAGGCGGCGTTGGCCATCCAGAGTCTCGGTCAGCACTTCCCCCTGTACAGCCAGCCAGCTATCGGGGGCAAATTCGCCGCGATCGCCCGCGAGCTTGACGGGGAGTCCGACAGGGTAGGCGTCGGCAGCACAGCAAGTCAACACAAACCGCGCCACCATCAGATAGTTGTCATCCCACTGCGGGGGATGGATGACAAAACCGGTCACATTCACAGGCTGACCTGTATAGGCATCAGGCTCTGGATATACATTTAACGTGCGGATCCAATCAATGATGGTGCGCTCTTCGGGGGGAGTATTGCGGGCAAAGCGTCGGGGCTGCGATCGCGTGAGCCCCACTGGATCAGCAATCCCCCTTGCCAGTGCCGCTTCACTCGCAAAGGGACGTGGCACATAGATGAGGCCAAAGATCGCGATCGCCAGGAGGACCATCAAGCTCCACTGTCGAGGCATCAGCGCAATATGACCAGCAGGATCATAGGTAACCTGCGACTTGAACAGCGCTATCCCCCGCCAAACGGCCATGAACACCAGGAGCCAACCGGCTCCGATCGCCAACCAATGGTAGTCCGGGTGCAGCAATACCGACAGTCGCCCGCTCCACCAGTAGCGCAATAACATTAACCCCCAGAACAGGAGCGCCAAAGTATCCCAAAACGTTGGCCAAGGAAAGGTGCGTTTCATGGTTGTGAAAAGCTCACCAACTCGTATATAGATTGACGGCTAGCGTAAAGACAAAGGTTAACTGGGCCGCCAGCACAAACAGATACACCACTGCTCGTGCTCTAAAAGTGGTCAACAGCAGCGAAATATTTTTGAGGTCGATCATGGGGCCAAAGACCAAAAACGCCAGAATCGACCCACTAGTAAATATGGAAGAAAACGATAGGGCAAAAAAGGAATCAACGGTAGAGCAAATAGAAACGACCCACGCTAGCAGCATCATGGCCAGAATGGACGTAATCGGCCCCTGCCCCAGAGCCAAAATCCACTCGCGGGGAATCGCCACCTGAACCGTCGCGGCGATCGCGCTGCCGAGTACTAAAACGGCTCCCAACTCGCGAAACTCTTGCAACATCATCTCTAACACGGCTTGCAGCTTGTCTGACCAAGACTGTTGAGGCACTGCGGTGGCCGCACCGAGGGTTGCCATCATCGGCTGATCAAGTTTGAGCGTCCCTGTCGATTGCATCAAAAAATCACCGCCCTTTAACAAAGCACTGCCGCTACCGACTAAAGCGGGTTCTGGCTCTGGTTCAGGAGACGGCAAGTAGCGGGCGATCGTAGGCTGTAAGAACGGTCGCATATCTTTTTGCACACTAAACACGCAGGCAATGATGACCGAAATCAAAATCGTCAAGCCCACGCGCCAAAATACCATCGCGGGTTGATCGCGAAATGCCACCCAGGTCGCCCAAAACACAATGGGATTGACGGTTGGTGCCGCGAGTAAAAAGCCAATCGCTAAGGCCGACGGAGCCCCTTGAATCAATAATCGGCGCGCAACTGGCACATTGCCACATTCGCACACGGGGAATACGCAGCCAAACAAACTGCCCGAAATCGCGGCAAATACAGGGTTTTTAGGAGTGTAAGCAATTAACTTGCGCTCATCGACCATGACGGCCAAAATACTTGAAAAAGCGACCCCTAATAACAAAAAGGGTGTCGCTTCGACAAGCAAACTCAGGAATAACGTTAGACCTTGGTTGAGTTGAGACATCACTGCCCGCGTGAACACAGCTGGTCATCGGCTTAGAGGCGGCGGTTATCGCCAGAGCACTGCCAAGCAATCCCATTATGATAGTGCGTCTTGATCCCCATTGGCTGAGACCACGCTAGTCACCACAGCCGAATTTCGGAAATACTGATTTTGCCTGATAGGCAGATATCGACGTCAGCACCCGGATCACGAGCGCGATCGCCATATTTGCCGACGTAATGAAATTGATCGTTTTCCACCTTAAATTCTGTGGGTAGTGGCTGAGTACAGGGCGCACACATCACAATTTCTGGATCGGGCTCATCGGCCTGGAGATGAGGCAGATTCACATTCCAAAACTGACCAGGTTGCGGCGCTGACTGCATTAACTGACCCAGCACTTTGCTCGCTAAGCGGGTAGCCACTGACCAATCAATCGGTCGTCGATTGTGAATATAGTGGGAAATCGCAATCCCAGGTACCCGCAGGAGGGTAGCCTCTCGCACAGCAGCCACGGTGCCTGACACATAAATATCTGCGCCCATATTGCCACCCGCATTGATACCCGACAGCACCCAACGAGCATCGGGATAGAGGTAACTTGCCGCTACTCGCGTACAGTCCGCCGGCGTCCCTGCGATCGCATATTCCTGATCGTCACGTTGCTCAATTGCGATCGCCCCACCGCGATTGAGCTGGTGACTGCAACCTGACAGGGGTCGGTCTGGTGCAACGATGGCTGTTGCTTGCCCTAACAATGCCGCCTGCAAAGCGCGAATGCCAGGGGCATCAATACCGTCATCGTTAGTCAGAACTAAGGTCATGAAGGAAGAGTTGAAGGGTGAAAGAGTTGGCCTGATGCGCTGATCGCTGAGGTCAGGGTAGCTGATGCCTGAATGAACTTGAGCAGCTCAATCAGTCGATAGAGGTCAATTCAAGGAGAGCCTGTCGACAAATACCTCCCATCAGACAAATACCTCCCATCAATTTAAAACAAAGCTGACGGAAGGGCAGATGCAAGCAACTGGTTCCAGATCAATAACTGAGTCCAGTGCTCCGAGCAGACTGCACCCTCAAGCACTTTCACCCCATATTTATATTTTGCTACTGCATCACTCCAGCAAAGACTTTTTGCGCTGGGCCAGTCATGTAAACACGATTGTCCTTCTCAGACCACTCAATCCACAGAGGGCCACCAGGCAATTCAACGGTGGCAGCGCGATCGCACTGCTCGGTCAACACGCCTGCCACTAAAGATGCACAAGCCCCTGTACCACAGGCTAAAGTTGCCCCCGCACCACGCTCCCATACCCGCATCTTGAGATAGTCGCGGCTGAGCACCTCGATGAATTCTGTATTGGTGCGCTGAGGAAAGACCGGGTGATGCTCAAATTTCGGCCCCAACTCTGCTAGGACAATGGCATCCGCATCTTTTACAAAGGTGATGCAATGAGGATTGCCCATACTGACGCAGGTCACAGCCCAGTTTTGCTGATCAACTGTCATGGTTTTGTTGATGACCGGTTCATCCGCCGCAGACAACGTAGTGGGAATGTCACCCGCTTTGAGTATCGGCTCACCCATATCAACTGTCACCTGCCCATCCGGCTGTAGTGTGGGGGTAATGGTGCCCGCTAACGTGTGAATGGTGTAAGCCTTGGGTGGAGAAGCAGGCGTCCCATCTGCCGTTTCTAACTCAGCAATAAACTGGGCTAAACACCGGATACCATTGCCGCACATTTCGGGTTCCG
>CAZLYS010000143.1:0-8518 GCA_964563415.1 uncultured Halomicronema sp. | reverse complement strand
AGGTGCTGTCTAGGTCTGAGCTAAATTGGCCATGGGTGGCTAAGTGCAAAATGGCGTAAGCATCTTCCGACCGCTGCTCAACTAACGTTTCTGGAGTGAAGGTTTCGTTGAGATAGGCTTCTCCTGACCAGAGGTCAGCAATGGCAGCAATTTCGAGCGACACTGCCGGTAAGGGAGGTTGGTCACTAAACTCTGAAGCCCCCATTGCCAGCACCGAGGCGTTACGCACATTCCCAATCCGCGTGTCTGTCAGGGAAAGGCTCGGCATCAACCCCACACTGTAGTTTTCGATCACAAATTGCTCGCCATCATGTAGCGCCGCAAGGGGTAGCGATCGCAGTCCCTCATCTAAAACAAAGGAGACGTGTCCAATATCTTCAGCTGCCAACACTTGTTCGAGAGGCATCATCAGCCAACCATAGAGCGCTTGTGCTGGAATCAGGTAGCTATCTAGGCGGCGACGGGTCCGGTCAGTCAACTCGATTTGGAGTTGCCGCACCGCCGCTAATACCTCGCTGCGAGTAGCGCCCGTATTGATGCGTCGCGGCGGATTGTCAGCAGTGACGAGTACCAGCTGCAGCACATCTTCTTCACTAGGTGTCGCTTGAAGTTGACCTTCTGCCTGAGCAATAATCTGGCGTCCTAAGTCATCGTTGACAGCCATACCTTTGCTAGCAGCACCCGTCTCAGCAAAGGTGTGAGTATTCGTCACGACCACGTCAGGATCATCACTCGGCGACACAAAACTCGCATAAGCGATCGCGGGCGTCACACCAGTCTGATTACGGGCACGATTCAGGGCATCCACATCTTCAAAGGCTGCCGCTTCGACGCCGAGATAGTCTTCAAATTGCTGAACATCTGTGGTTTCTGCGCCATCATTTGACGGGGAGTCGGCATCCTCTGGTGATGTAATCGTAATGGGGTTACAATCCCCAGCCACACACTCAAAGTCAGGATTCGTCGGACTACCACTGTCACCGTCTGACTCAGTTGATTCGTATGCGCCAATATCACGAATGCCATTAACCACCGCGACACCTCGCTGATCTGGTCCAGAACCACGACCCGCATCGATCGCCGGACTCCCAGCCACGAGTGCCAACGTTGGGGTGGGTCCGCCATTATCTGCCAGCGTGGTTGAAATAATATCCCCTAGAGGCACTGTCGGCACAATATCGCTAGTTGCCAGTGAGAAACCGAAAATTCCAGCATCATTGCTAGCTCCGAAGAGGTTGTTGCCATCACTGATCAAGTTCCCGTCGTCGCCAATATTGAAACCAACACCCTCATTGGCACGATTGCCGCTTACTAAGCTGCTGGTAATCGTGAGGATGCCTCCCCCGTCGGCTCGATCCTCGTTGCTATTGACAATTCCTCCACCAGCGTTAGCCTCATTGCCAACAATCGTACTGTTAGAGATAGTCATTGAGCGATCGTTGAAAACGCCACCACCAGCATCGACCGCAGTGTTATTAACGATAGTGCTGTTGAAAATAGTTGCTGTCCCAGGGCCGGGGCCATTATCAATACCGCCCCCGACATTGCCCGCAAAGTTACTGTGAATGGTGCTGCTGTTGACGGTAAGCTTACCGCTCTCGTTATCAATGCCCCCGCCTTCAAATTCTGCGCTGTTGTTATTAATGGTGCTGTTGTTAATGGTGATGTCCCCTGCATTGATAATGCCCCCGCCGCTAGCGGCGGCATTACCGGCAATCGTGCTGTTGATGATCGTCATTGAGCTATCGTTTTCAACGCCACCACCCTCAAAAACAGCGACGTTATTGGCGATCGTGCTATCGCGAACGATCACAATGCCCCCATCGATATTGTTGTCAACACCACCGCCATCATCCGCAGCAGTGTTGTTATTAATGGTGCTGTTGTTAATGGTGAGAGTCCCGCCTTCGTTACTAATGCCCCCCCCATCAGCGCCTGATTGATTCTCTTGAATCGTGGAGTTGTTGATGACAAGCGTCCCGTCTTCTGGGTTGATTGATTCCTCAAGCCGAATGTTGGCAATTCCTCCACCAATCGTCGCTTGATTATTGCTAATCACACTGTTGTTGAGGATGAGGTTGCCTTCATTGCGAATACCTCCACCAGAGCCCAGCTGATTGACACCATTGGTAATGGTTAGGTCATTGATCTGCGTTGCCGACACACCTGGTTCACTGGTAGCTGAGACAACAATCACTGGAGATTCATCAGGCATGAAATCACCATCCAGGAAAGTACTGTCAGCACCGGCCCCTTGTAGTCGCAGATCACCGTTCAGAAAAATTGTGGTGGGCTCTTGATAGATACCAGGGCCTAGATTGATCTCAGTCGTGCCCTCAACCGAGCCAATAACATTCAGAGCATTATTGATAGTCGGATTTGTGACGTCAGCCAAACCTTCTTGATTCAGGTTCAACACCAGGTTGCCACCCGTAATATTGATGAAAAAATTACCATCCTCGCGCTGAATGTAACGAGCAGCCGTCAGGGTTAGAGTGGCGTCATTGAGAGCATTGGCATTAATATCACTGACGAGCAAGATGTCGCCGTTACCAGGCTCAGGGGGAACATCGGTGACATCACCGTCAACGGTAGATACGGTAAAGCTGGTACCGCCCGCTAATGCTGTTTGAATGGTCAAGGCAAGATCTTCATCAATCCGGATGTCATTGGGATCAACCAACCAAAGGCCAGCAGTGCCTTGGGTAGCACTCGCATCAACTTGCCCACCATCAATCTCAATCGATTGACGGCCAGAGGTTTCCACCAATCCACCGTCACCACCATTGGGTCCACCCTGAGCAGTCACTAGACCTTGGAATAAGGTCGTACCATCGGCCCAAATAATCACTTCGCCACCATCACCGATATCTAGAGCGTCTGCACGAACCAGTGTGTTGCTATCGACATGATTCGTTTGAGCACGAGGTAGCGCTCCTTGACCTTGATAGTCACCGCCCACTCTGACAAAGCCCCCAGCATCGGCCGCAGAGGCGTTGATCAGGGCATCTGTGAGTGCAATATCATGACCCAGCACAAGGACTTGGCCGCCTTGGGTATGCCCAACATCGATAGTGCCAGACACGATCGCTGAGCCCGCAGCACCATCCACAACCATTCCTATGCCAAGTTGGACAGTGCCATCCGGCATGACTGCGACACTGTCAGCAAGAGCGCTCTCATTGCCTGTGAGCAGTGCTGGCAAGGTCAATGGGGAAAAGGGTGTCTGGGGAGCCGCAGGCTCTGCCAGGGTTGCTAATTCTAAGTTGAGGAGAGAGTCTTCTTGAGCGATGCGGACAAGATTTCCTCCCTCCACAGCACTGATGACGACTGCGCCACCCGGAGCGGCGATCGTGCCCGTATTTAAGACTTGGCCACCGAGGAGCACCACTGATTCACCCGGTAAAACGCCTAAGTCACCGGCATTCACGATGCTGGCAGGATTCTCTAAGCTAAAACTAAAACTTTGCGGCATCCCAACTAGAGATGTATAGTCTGAGGCCCCAACCATGGCAAACGCCCCAGTCGCAAAGTTCACCTGATCGGCAGTTACAGCAGTAAAACTGCCTTGCAAATTCAGGGCGGCGTTGGCACCGAAGAGAATGCCATTAGGATTGATGAGAAATAAATTGGCATTCGAACCGCTGACCTGAAGCAAACCATCAATCACAGACGGAGTATTTCCTGTCACCCCACTGAGAACGTTGAGAATCGTCGGATTCGTCACAAACGTGGCACTTTCGCCGGTCAGCAGATTGAATTCAGTGAATTGGTGAAACAGGTTTTGACCATCGCTGGACGTCGCACCACCGGTAATCGTGTGTTCGGTGCCGTTGGGAACCACTTGGGTACCCGTGCCATTTGTGGCGGGCACAATCCCTTCAGCTTGCACCGGTAGCCTAGGTAGGCCCAACAAGACCGTAGCGCTCGTGCTGGCGATCGCCCAAACTCCTAACAGTCTCATGCATAGTCTCCCGCTATAGGCGTTTTGAAGCTGCGCCCAGGCATTACGAGATCATTACAAATGATCTCCTTCAAGTTGTGGATCATTTGCAACGAGAATTATTAGTTGGTAGCCATCAGCAATCATGCAGACACCTTGCTCCTGAACTGGTCTGACAGAGGGTCACCACGGACTGCCGACCAGGGTAAATGCTGCCCAGTAGTAAGGGTGCTGAGTATTGCCGAACCGCAAATTGGCCAGGTCTTCTGGCAACGGTTGAGTACCCTCACTCCAAGTCAGCATGCCGTCTTGGACGGTAACTTCACCCCGCAACATTGCCAGTTGGGCTTGTCGTAAAGCCTCTGCTTTATAGGGTTGCTGACTGAGTTGGTTATAAAACTCGGTCATCAAGCCAGCCGTTTCTAAATCGCTCACTTGCCAGAGTGACGCTAGTGCCGATTTCACCCCTGCTTGTACCGCTAGACCCGCAAAGCCCAATTCGGCAGACGAGTCTCCTAACGCGGTTTTACAAGCACTCATGACCAACAATTCGAGGGGCGGATCATTGAGTTGCAATTGGGGCAATTGTGCCAGATTCAGACGCTGATCCCAAAACTGAATGTAGGAGTTTTCCGGCCCCCCAGCACGGAACTCACCGTGGGTCGCTAGATGCAAAATGCGATAACTGTCAGCCTGCCGCAGCGATACGAGGGTTTGTGGTGTAAATGTTTCATTGAGGGTGCGCTGCCCTTGGCGCAAGTTACCCACAATGGTGTTGATTTCAAACGGTACAGCCGGCAAATCAGGCTGATCGGTGAATCTGGATGCGCCCATCGCCAGCACGGGAGCTTGGCGCAAGTCTGTGTAGCGGAGGTCAGTCAAAGCGAGACTCGGCATCAGACTGACGGTATATTTTTCGATAATAAATTGCTCACCATCATGGAGAGCAGCGAGGGGCAGCGATCGCAAACCCGGTGCCATAATCATGGACACATGGCCAACGTCTTCTGCAGCAAGGGCTGGCTCGATGGGGGTAATTAGCCAGTCGTACAGCAGTTGAGAATAGCGCAGATAATCGGTCAAGCGTCGACGAGTGCGATCTGTGAGTTCAAGTTGTAAACTGCGCACAGCAGCCACGACCTTTTCACGGGTAGCACCCGGCACCTCAATTTGTTGGGGTTGGCCATCAGGGGTCACGACAACCAGCTGCAATACATCCGTTGGCTGAGGATCCGGTAATTGTTTGAGGTGCGATCGCGATGCCACCGACGAGCCCGCTGGTGTAAATCGAGCATAGACCAGTCCAGAGGCCGTACCGACCTGTTGTGTCAGTGCTTGCAAAGTCTGTTGGCTAGTTTCAAAATCGGGTTCAGCAAGCACGGGCAGGTCAAAATAGCTGACAAAATCATCGGCATAAACGGAGTCTTCAAAGGCCCAGTCGTCATCAGACAGATCTTCAGCATTGGCGTCAAAGTCGCGATCGCCCGTTTCCCGTCCATCTTGGCCTTCAGCAAACTCATCACCCTCGCCAAAGTCATCGCCTTCTTCAAAACCATCCTCTTCGCCATCACCGCGACGATCGCCGCCATCTTCTCCGTCTTCCCCAAAGTCGTCAGGGCCATCCCCAAAGTCATCGGGACCATCCCCAAAGTCATCGGGACCATCCCCAAAGTCGTCAGGGCCATCCCCGAAGTCGTCAGGGCCATCCCCGAAGTCATCGGGGCCCCCAAAGTCATCCGGGCCATCCCCGAAGTCATCTCCCTCAAACCCTGGATCGCCACCGGGTCCATCATTATTGCCGCCAGGGTTATCGCCCAAATTCTCATTGGGTGGGTTGTTTTGACTCGTTCTGATGATCGTCTGCATCCCACCTTCGGCATTAATCGCCCCACCACTTGTCACAATGACATTGGTCCCTTCAAGCGTGATGTCACCGCCGCCTGATTTGAGCGGTGCCTGAACAACCACCTCACCATTGCCGTTGCCATCAGTATCTGCCCGAAAGTCAAAATTAGTTGCACTACCTAAACTCGCCACCTCTCCCAGAATGGTAATGTCGCTAGCGGCCCGCAATTCCAACGTCCCATTAGCTCCGGTATCAAGCACAAATCCCTCGACGTCGATGTTGCCAGCTTCGCCACCAGCACCACCGGTCGCCACCGTAACAGTGCCCCCTGCACTCAGTGCATCTTCGATATCCAACCAGCTGATGACGGCTGGACTAGACTGAGCGTTGAACGGATTGCTGGGAGGAAAACCCATGGTCGCTGTGCGATCCGCATCCACAATTTGAATATCTAAAGGATCTAATAGCCAAGTCCCCGCTTGGCCATTGGGAGCCGTAATATCGGGCACACCCGCCGTCTCTAAAAAGCCCCGGCTGCTCGTTTCCACCAGACCACCATCGCCCCCGTTAGCCCCCCCACGAGCACTCAAAAAGCCATAGCTTCGAGTCGTTTCTTCTGACCAGAGAATGATGGTGCCACCATCGCCTTGGGCGATCGCATCGGCCACCAGATTCGACTGCTCATCCACAAAGGTCACAGCTGCCGTCGGCAACGGGCCAGCCCCAGTGTAATCGCCACCAATCCGAATAGTGCCACCCCCGGTCGCGCCTGCAGCGCTCACCTCTGCCGCGAGTAATCCGATCGTATTGCCCAACACCGTCACATGGCCGCCTTGGGCAGTGCTATCAGCCTCCAATACGCCGCTGATCACAGCAGTCCCTGAGTTGGTCGGTACCGCCACCGCCGACTCGCTCAGGGAGATGGTGCCGTCAGCGTTGACCGTGACAGTTGTCGCTTGGGCAATTGAGTGACTCGTCAATAGCGCTGGCAAGCTCAGTGGCGAAAAAGGCAGGGGTGTATCCAACGCGGCATCCGTCAGTGCTGCTACTTCTAAATTCAATAATTGACCCGCTTGAGTGATACGTACCAAACTGCCGCCGTCTACCGCACTCACCAAAATGTTGCCGCCAGGAGCGGCGATCGCCCCCGTGTTCAACACCTGGCCCCCCACCAAAACCACTGACTCACCCGGTACAACGCTTAAGTTACCGGCATTCGCGATACTGGCAGGAGACTCTAAACTAAAACTAAAACTTTGAGGAGCCCCCACAAGAGCAGCATAGTCAGAAGCACCAACTGCGCCAAATGCACCTGTTGCAAAGTTCACTTGATCAGCCGTCACGGCAGTAAAGCTGCCTTGCAAGTTCAGCGCGGCATTCGGTCCAAACAAAATGCCATTGGGATTAATCAAGAATAAATTGGCATTCGAGCCACTCACTTGGAGTAAGCCATCAATAATTGAAGGATTGCTGCCATTCACGCCACTGAGAATATTCAGCACTGCCGGATCAGTAATAAAAGTGGCCCTAGCGCCCGTCGACAGGTTGAACTCGGTAAACTGATGGAACAGGTTTTGATTATCAGCAGAAACAGCTCCCCCAGTAATGGTGTGCTCAGCACCGTTGGTCGTGACTTGGGTACCCGTACCATCAGCCGCCGGAATAATGCCATCAGCCCAAGCAGGGGCGTTGCTCAGACCAGCACAGAGAGCCATTAAGGGGAAGATTGCTGGCCGCAGAAAGGGCGTCATAATTCAACATCTCAGGGGGGCTTGATCGCAGCACCATGCGGGGTTCGCTCAATCCACCAAACTGATTTAGCTGATATGGCACCACAATGCCATGAACATACCCAGGAAGCTGTCAGGTAACGACAGAATCTATCACTTCGTAGCAATTCTTTGCTGCGCTGCGAATCCACATGGCTGATTGCTGAAAAGCCAGGTATCTAACAGCACTGATGTCGTTGTGTCGCAAAGTCACCAGTAGCGATCGCAATCCTTGACTGCCTCGCGAGACATCCACCCTGGAACCCAATATGATTGGAGACAATTACGGCGGACTGGGGTATAACAACATGAACACCCAGCCCAGCCCGCACCGATGTTTCAATACTGAGTTACAGGCAACTTGAGAGGCAGGACTGAAATCTTTCCAGACAGCATCACTAATAATGTCTCTCGGGCACGAACAGCGCTAAATTATAGCAACAGCTTTTTACTACAAACGGTCACACCTTTATGCAGGGCCAGCTGGCAGAAATTGACATTCGGAGTATTTTGCAGCTCATTGAGCTGGGTCAACGTACTGGCGAACTTTATGTCGAAGCCTATACTCCTTTACCAGCGGCTTTAGGAGCTGAAACGTCCACAACCATCACCCAATCACCGCATTCCATCGTAGTAACTGGCTTTGAGCCTGTGGATCTACTTCAGGGAATTTTGATGACGGTGCAGCAATTGGAAAAAGGGGAAGCCAAACTTGAAAATCAATACGCTCGGATGGTCCGCCCACAAGGTAACCCAGTAGCAAAAGATAAAATGCTTGATGTTTTTGAGGTGACAGATAGAATGTGGCGAGGTATGACTACCATTCCTAAAAGTGGCTACAGTGTTAGAGAAAGCTTTATCAATTATGATGCAACCAAAAAGTTTGCGGTTAACATTGAAGAAGCTCCAGAAAACAAGGAATGTATTGCGGGTGACATCATGAAAGGCATTAAAAAGCCA
>CAZLYS010000142.1:1161-8551 GCA_964563415.1 uncultured Halomicronema sp. | reverse complement strand
GCTACCAACTCCCTGAAATTGGACTACACATCTGCGAAACCGAATGATCCCCCTTCATCCCCCTTGAAAAGGGGGAAACTTGAAAAAGCCCCTTCTTTAAGAGGGCGGCGACAGCGGGGGATCCTCGTTTAATAGCGCAATTTTGCCGACTTGCCATTAGCCAAAAACCTCCGCCGGATCAGTAGACTGCACTTTGCGCACGGCGATCGCGCCCGAAATCAAACACATGGCAAAGGTCGCCAGATAAATGTTGGCAATGCGGCCTAGAGTCATTAAAAATACCAAACCAATGGCATTGCTGGCCCCGGTGTAGAGTAAGCGGCTAATCAAAATACCCGGGATAAAGCCTAACACCGAGAGGATCAATGCCTCTTGAATCACGACGTTAAACAAAAAGCCATTGTTGTAGCCCATAGCTTTTAGTGTCGCGTACTCTGACCAATGATCGGCGACGTCGGTATACAAAATCTGATAGACCAGAATGATGCCGACAAAAAAGCTCATGACCGTTAACAAAGAAAAGACAAAAGCAATGTTGGTGCTCTCCCGCCAATAGTCGCGCTCTTGGGCTTCAAAACTATTCCCAGGGCCAGAGCGTCGCATGACCTTGACATCATTGGGCAAAAAGTCACTGAGTTGTTGCACCATCTCATCTACATTCACGTCCGGCGCGACGTTGACTAAGCCAATATCGACCGTGGCAAAGCTGCGTTCATCTTCTTCTGGGCCGCGATTGGCAAAATACCGTAAAAAGTTTTGATCGCTCATGATCAGGTTGCCGTTACCAGCAGCAAAATCTGTGCCCAAGCTAAAGGTGCCAACAATCCGAATTTCGCGCTCTGCCAACTCCGTTTGAATGCCGGGTTCGCGGGGGCCAATTTCGGCACGGGCACGGGTGTCAATGAGGGCAGTATTGGGTAACTTCAACGCTTCGAGGGCATCAGTGATACCAGGTAAGGGCAGAACTGGATCGGCCAAGTTAAAGGCCAGCACCCTTACCGGACGCGTCTGTCGGGTGACAGGATTCTTCCACCGAACGTCACTCATATACATCGGATAAGCCGCTTGCACCCCTGCCAAGGCTTGGGCCTGATACAGTCGCCGTCGGGCAAACGGTTCGGGTACAAACATATTATTTTTGAGCCGATTAATGATGATGATGTCGGCATTCAAACGGTTAATGAGCTGCACCTGGCTGTCATACAACGCGTTTTGAAACCCGGTGAAGAGGAACATCAGCAGCACTGCGAAGCCCACGCCCGCCAGTGAGGTGGCAAACTTGCGGCGATCGTGGGTCAGATTAAGAATTGCTAGGGGCGTGCGTTTCCACCAGGTCATGGTCGCTAAAACACCTCCGCTGGGTCAGTGGTCACGGCTCGTCGCACCGAGATCAAGCCCGATAGGCTGCACATGATCACGGTGAGCATAAAGACGAGGATGAGGCGGGGCGGTGACATCACCATGGGTAGGTTTGTCGCCTCACGGGTCAGGCCATATAGCCCGATCGCCACGATAAAACCGGGCACATACCCAGCCACGGCTAGAATCACGGCCTCTTGCAGTACGACACCAAACAAAAAGCCCCCGCTGTAGCCCATCGCCTTCAGGGTGGCGTATTCCTTCATATGGTCGCGAATGTCGGTGTAGAGAATCTGATAGACAATCACAGTGCCGACGATAAAGGATACGATAACCCCCAACGTAAAAATGAAGCCGATCGCGGTGTTCTGTAGCCAAAACTGCAGATCATTTTGAATGATTTCGCGGCGCGTCATTACCCGAACATCCGCAGGCAACAACTGGCGCATGGTGGCAGCGATCGCTTCTACATTGCTTCCGGGTGTTGTTTGAATCAGCCCCAAATTGATTTGGCTAAAGGGGCGTGGATCAAAGAAGCGCACAAAATTTTGGTCGCTCATGATCAGGGTGCCGTCGGCAGCAAAGCCACCACCCAAGGTATATTGCCCCCCAATGGTGACGCGACGGCGAGAGGCTTCTGTTTCTAGGCCAGTGGTTTGGGGGCCAAACGCGGCTTGTGATAGCCGATCGATAAACACCGTATCAGGCTGCTGCAAAATGGCTTGAGCGGTCTGGGTTTGCAGCTCTGGCATCTGAAAAACCGGATCTTGAGGATTAATGCCAAAGACAAACATCGCCCGAGCCAGACGAGTTTCTGGATTGCGCCACAGTAGATATTCCAAATAGAGCGGCATCACCCGCTCGACACCCTCGACCCCGGCGATTTGGCTGAGCCGTGTCCGGGGAAAGGCCTTGGTTGAACTGATTTCTAACGATTGAGGAGAGGTCAGAAAGATGTCGGCATCCAGCTGCTCGTAAAATGTCACCGTGCTCGTGAGCAACGCACCTTGAAAGCCCAGATTCATAAAAATCAGCAGCACGGCAAAGGCCACCCCCGCGATCGCCACAATCAGGCGCGTGCGCTCATGCAATAGATTTAACAGAGCTAGGGGCGTACGTTTCATCTAGGCGTCCACATCAATGGCGACATCCACTTGCAAATTGGTCAACTGGTCAATCACTTCACTCTGATCGACGCGAATTCGCACCTCAACCACACGGGCGTCAGCATTCGCCGCCGGATCGTCATCCAACACGTCATTCTTAAAAATTTGGAGTCCGACCTGTTCGACCGTGCCGGTGAGGACATCACTAAAAGCGCCGTTACGGCTAGTGATGCTAGCCCGCTGCCCGGGTTCTACCAGCGACACATCCGTTTCGTACACTTCAGCGACGATATACATCTGCTGCGTATCCCCCAAAGCCAAAATCGGATTGCTGGTGGTGACGGCTTCGCCAGGCTCCGCATAAATCTGCAGGATTTGTCCGGCCTGAGGCGCCCGAACGATGGTTTGCTCTAGTCGGGCCTCTGCCAAGGCTAAATTTTGCGCGGCTGAGTCGACAGTGACTTGGGCTTGGGCCAACTGTAGATTGGCCACTTGGCTGTCAACTTGAGCGCTGGCATTGGCCAGGTCACTGTCACGAGCAACGATGAGTTCTTGTTTGTGGGCTTGAGCGCTGAGTACCTGTTCTTGCAAACGTTGCACCGTGGCCTGCTGTTGATCGCGCTCTTGGAGAGCGATCGCACCATCAGCATAGAGCTTTTCAAAGCGGGCCAAATCGGCCTGCGCAATTTGCAAATCCGCCTGCAAGCTCTCAATAGTTTTTTGCTGCGCTTCAATAGCGGCCAATTGCGGCTGATCAATTTGACTCACGCGAGTAGCGGCTTCTTGAATCGTTGCTTCACCCGCTTGCGTCTGGGCCGTGAGCAATGCCTCTGCCTCTGCCAATTGACTCGCGGCATAATCGCGCTCTGCTCGCCGCACCTCATAGATATCCAAATAGGCCAAAATCTGATTCGCCTGAACGGTCTCTCCCTCAGCGACGTCTAACTGACTCAGTCGTCCATTTTCTGGAGGCACCACATCAACGACCCGGCCAGCGGGTTCGACCCGGCCCAAGGCGGCTACTTGAACTCGCTGCGGTGTCGGTACGGTGGTTTCCGCGACTTCTTCCTGACGAGATTGGATGAGCGATCGCACGCCCCAAAATGAGAGGCCGCCTAGCACTAAGCCCCCGATTATTAACAGCCAAAGTCCCTTGCCTGAAGTTAAGCGCCACTGCTTAATCGCCATAAATCATGCCCTACCATCCACTGCCACAAAAGCCTGCTGACGCCTCAACAAGAACCAAACCGTCTAGTTTAACAACAACACTTTCTAATAGGTTTAGCGCTCGTAGCGAATGTCGGAATCACGCTGCTAACGGTTTGCAACAATATTTAGGACTGGACAAAGCCCATGAGCGTGACTTCCCAAACTAAGCGCGGTTGAACAAAGCGGCGCAGGTGAATGCGAGCTTGCTCTAGAGCTTTGAGGAGAGTGGGCGATCGCTGGTTTTCCCAAGCGATCTGCTGCAAATAGTCAACCAGCCAGAGCTGTGATTCAACATCCATGTCTTTGCTGACTTGGCGGGCTAAGTCGAGGGCAGCCCGGAGATTAGTGGGTGGCTGACTAACGGCTGAGAGGATTTCTGCCGGAATGGTGTTGAGTTGTTCCCAAGCCGCGATCGCTTGCCCAGGACTGCCCTGAGCCATCGCCAGAATATCAGGCCGCTGCAGAATGTCCGAATGTCCTGTTTGTTGCAAAATCGTCGTCATCGTTGCCTGTGAGAGCCGCCGAAACGGAATGGTCTGACACCGTGAAATAATGGTTGGCAAAAGACTAGCGCTGTCTTCGGCCAGTAGGATCAGGGTCGCGGCTCCAGGTTCTTCTAAGGTTTTGAGCAAGCCATTGGCGGGTGATTCCGCCATGGTCTCTGCTCCCTCAAGCACCACTACAGCGCGCCGAGCTTCTAAGGTCGGACGAGATAAAAATCGCCCAATCTCGCGAATCTGTTCTAAGCGGATTTGAGGAGGACTCTTGCGCTTTAAATCGAGTTCTTCCGCTTCTGCTACTGTAATCGGCTTCCCTTTATGCAAGTACGTTGGTTCCACCCACAGCAGGTCAGGATGATTGCGAGTCTCGATTCGTCGTCGTAAGACAGTTGACGAAGGGGCAGCGCCTTCCGCAAGTAGACATTCTGCAAATCGGAGTGCCGCGAGCCGACGCCCGACGCCCGACGGCCCAGCAAATAAATAGGCCGGGGCAATTCGGTTTTGGGCAATCACCTCGCTCAGCAAATCAACGGCTGTCGCTTGGCCTAATAGGCCGTCAAATATTGTCTGTACCATATCTGCAGTCGTTGCTCCATCACAGTCTGAATAGCTTGAGCCACGGCCTCTTCGGACTGATCGGCATTAATGGAAACGATCCGCTCGGGGTACCCTTCTGCCAAAGTTTCAAAGCCCTGTTGCACCTGCTGATGAAACGCCAGGCTGGTTTGTTCCATGCGATCTAATTGCCCGCGATGACGGCTCCGGTTGAGCCCTTGAGCTGCCTCCAGCTGTAGCCAAAAGGTCAGATCTCCAGAAATGCCTTCTGTCGCAATTTCATTCAGTTGTTCAATTAGCGATAGACTCAAACCGCGACCATATCCCTGATACGCCACAGTCGAGTCGATGAAGCGATCGCACAACACCCAACTACCCGCCTGTAGTGCAGGACGAATGACTTCTTCTAGATGTTGAGCGCGATCGGCAGCATATAACAGCAACTCAGCCTTTGCCCCTAACGTGACCTCTGGCTGATGGTTAAGCAACAAGGCCCGTAATGATTGACCGAGAGTCGTACCACCCGGCTCACGAGTAATGACAAGAGCAGGTATCGTTTCTATCGCTTGCAGCTTTTGAAAGAATTCATGCGCCTGAAGCCATTGCTGCAGCTTCACCAGCTGAGTGCTTTTGCCGCTACCCTCAACGCCCTCAAAAACAATCAGTTTTCCCTGCATAATGTGCGTGGCAGATGATTTGACTTGCCCTCATCTTAGAGGTGATTGGCGACTTGCGTAAAAACCTGCGATTTCCCAGGTATCAACACTGCTTACAAATTTACTCAATCGTGATGCAGCGATTGACCAACATTGCCTGCCCACCAATTGAGCCATCCTGCAGAGATCACATCTCGGTGATGACCAAGTGAAAGATATCTCAAAAAACAGACCTATTTTAAAGATTGAGTAAAGTGCGCATACACAGAAAAATAATGTCTAGACATTGCTGTCGCATTATATTTTGGCCGTCGTCTTACGTTTGATAGACGTTTCTAGAGGGCAAGAATGCGCCATAGAAATGACTAAAACCTTGGCTATTTATTAACCTTTTTTTATTACTTAATTCATCTAGACTTATCAAGAGAAACCCTCTATACAAGGCTTGCCTTGGCGCTGGTAGAAGGCGGTTATCTAGGGAAACGTAACTATGAGGTGATGAAAAGCTGCTTGAGAAAATCCTGATGCAGCTAACACCGCTATGGAAGATATGCTGGCGTGGGTCGAGATTCAGGATCGTATTCAGTACTGCAGTTTTTCAAACGATGCTAGCCTTATGCTAATTGCTATCTAAGTGCAAATGGCATAAAGTGCAAGTTGTTACGTCATTTTTCCTTGTGTTTCTGATGGCTAGCAGAAAGAGGCGAAAGCACTAGCTGAAATCGTCCTCACACAACTATTATCGTTCCCTTCTAAATCCCTATGGCACGGTACACCACGTTATTCAGAGCAATGAGTTCTCTGACGCAAATTCGTCAGAGAGTGGCCGATACCCTAGCATCCTGTGACCTCAATCTCATCTACGAGAATGAGGAGTATCTTGTTGCGAAGGAAAAGCCGGGAGAGGTCAAGCACGATTTGCTGGCCACCGTTGAGGTTTTGATAAACCCACCGACGGTAGCTGAGCCAGCTGTCCGAGTTGACCTAATTGTGCAGAATGAAGAACTCCCTTTGCGTCAAGACAATCACTGCTACCGAATTTTTGAGGCGGTGAACCAAGCCATCGCCAAAACTTCTCTTTAGGTTGGGGTGAATAGGAGCAAGCCGTGTTTGAAGTCCCTCTCCCAAAATTGGGAGAGAGATTTAGGGTGAGGGCTAATGGTACGCAAACTTACGCCGAACGATACTAGGCAAGCCGATAAGACCAAGGGAGCAGATGTCTGGAGCGCACGCTTTGTGAAATCGCCTGGATGCGATCGCATCCAAGTTAAGGATGACTACAGTGTCAGAGATTGCGGTTCATTTTCAATGAGAGCAGCCAAATCTCTTAGGAAAGCAGCAGCATCGGCACCGTAGATAATGCGATGATCACAGGTGATATTCACCTGCATTTGGCGCTTCACGCCCATCATGCCATCTGGAGTTGCCACCACAGTAGGCTTGGCTCCCCCGATCGCCAGAATCGACCCCTGACCTGGGGGCAAAATCGCGTCAAACTTATCAACCCCGAACATGCCTAGATTCGAGAGGGTGAACGTACCCGTAGAATATTCGTCTGGCTGCAATTGCTTAGTGCGCGATCGCGCCACGAGATCCTTCCAAGTCCGCGATAGAGAATAGATATCCATCTGGTCAGCACCTTGCAGAACTGGCGTAATCAGGCCCCCGCCTTCCATCGCAACGGCCACTGAGATATTGATACTACTGTTGTATTGGATACCTTGCTCTGTATAGACGGCATTCAACAACGGATGCTTTTGCAGAGTGACCGCAACCGCTTTGGCCAGTAAACCAGTCATGGTCACGCCCTTAGACTTGATCTGCTTGTACAGCTGATCGAGAGCATCGGTAGTGATGGTATACCCCACGCGGAAGGTCGGGGCCGTCAGGCTGGCAGTCATGGTGCGGACGACAGCCTGCTGCAATGTGTTGAAAGGGACCAACTGGCCCGGTGTGGCGGGTGCCGGAGTAGGCGCTGCCGGCATGGGGGCTGTCGCTGTCGTTG
>CAZLYS010000142.1:0-1151 GCA_964563415.1 uncultured Halomicronema sp. | reverse complement strand
TAGCGGTAGGTCCGGTTGCAATGGTTGCATTACTCGTTGCAGCTGGAGTTGGAGCCGTAGCTGGAACCATCGGAGGAGCCGTCGGCGTCGGCGTCTTGCCAGCGGCTAGTTCAATATCTTGCGCCACGATGCGGCCATGGGGGCCACTACCTTGAACGGTGGCTAAATCAACCTTGAGTTCTTTGGCGAGCTTACGCGCTCGGGGAGAAACAATCGTACGGCCGCTGGAGGCAGCAGCACTGCCATTTTGGGTTGGTTCTACGGTTGGAGCACTCGGTGCTGGGGCCGGATTGCTCGGGGCCGGAGCCGGTGGTTGAGCCGCTGCGCCCCCCCCACTCGACGCTTTGGCTTTAGCTTCCGCAATTTCGTCTTCGGTTTCAGCCAAGAGGGCGATCGCATTGCCCACGGGGGCTTCCTCACCCGCTTCGACCACAATGGCTGCCAGATAGCCTTCGTAAAACGACTCCACGTCCATGTCCGCTTTGTCAGACTCGACAATAACGACAGTCTCACCCTTTTCCACTTTGTCACCCGGGGATTTAACCCAGGAGACAATCTTGCCTTCCGTCATAGTTGAACTGAGGGCGGGCATGAAAACTTCGCGAATCATGGAGTGTTTGCTTCCAAAACGACAGCCAAAACGTGCCGGGCAGCACCGGGCAACAGCGATCTATTCTATCCTGTTGGGTTGCTTTGCTCATAATGTCTAAGGCCAAAATCTGAAGATTTTTGTTATTAGTCTGGCTGTGGCTGAACTGACACTAGGATTTCCATCCGCTCGGCAATCACGGCATAAAAGGGATCACTACCGCCCATTCCGAGCAATTGCATCATCATGGGCACTGTGGAAGCCTGAGCAATCACCTCTGGTGTGCCAAATCCTGGTACTGATTGAAAATACTGTGTCACCAAGTTGACTCGTTGATTCTCAGAGCCATCGCGCCAGGCTGCGATCGCCTTTTGGTAAAACATGCGGTTCGAAAAGCTGAAGATAGCAATACCCCCAGGTTTCAAAATGCGATAGATTTCCGCAAACACCGCCTCGGGATACTGCAAGTACTGTACTGAGACAGTGTTGAGGACAGCGTCGAATGATTGATCCTCTAGCGGTAGCTGATCATTTTCGTTCAGATTTTGGACGAAGTAATGAT
>CAZLYS010000141.1:0-8557 GCA_964563415.1 uncultured Halomicronema sp. | reverse complement strand
GTCTAATTAGCTGGCATTTTCCTACTGCGGCTGCATAGTTAACCCGGTAGAGCCATAAGTTTTCAATATCATTCGGAATGGGCAAGGGGGGAGTAACCACAGGAAGCAAAGTCTGGAGAGCAATCATGACTTGTGCATAGGGAACGAGGTATGCAATTTGTGCATTCAGCTCCCTCAACTTTGAACTGGACACTCAGGCTTCGGGGCTACTACCTCTCGGTCACGAGTTTTCGAGCGGCATCAGTTGTTCAAGATTTGCAGGATTGATGTCATAGGCAGCTCCAAAACCGACAACAAATCGGCCGCCTTGGGGAATCAGTTGAAAAATTTGAAAGTCTGGTAATTGTCGCAACATATCCACGAGATTGCCAAACCGCTGTTTGAATTGATCAGCCAGCCCAGCCCATTGGGGATCATGACGCTCGATTAGGTTAGTCACACAGTCATACATCAAGCGACGACGTGCAAAAATCTGTGTCGCTTGGGTTTCGTCTTCGATCAGTAAAATTCCCGCTTGGGGGATCTTTTGCAGGTTTTGCGTATGACTAGAGAGACCACTCACAAAAATGTAGAAAGTGCGATCGCGACCCATCACAAAGGGAGTATAGCTGGCCTGCGGTTGTCCCTCTGGGGTCACAGTGCTCAGCATCAAGCTCTGCACTTGATTCGGAAAATCTACGTAGGCGGATTGAACATCGGAGAAACTAACCATGCAATAATTCGTTACGATGACAACAGATTTTCTTTCCACCATCTTATGTCTCCCACGCCTGCCCTCGACCGATTGACTGCGGATCTGAATCCTGAGCAACAGCAAGCTTTACAGGCCGGTGAGGTACTGCTATTAGGCAGCGAAGGAACCTATACGGTGTTGTCGTTGGTATCTGCCCCAGTCAGAGTCGTGTGGGATGTCTTGACGAATTACGAGAGGTTTCCAGAGTTTTTGCCTTCAGTGGTGGACAGTCGCGTGCTCGAAAGGCGGGACGATTGCGTCGTCGTTGAGCGCAAAGATAGTCGCAAACTCGGCATCCTGCCGATTCGCGTCAAGATTGTGACCGAGAACATTGAGCATCCCTACGATCGCATTGATTACCGTATGGTTGACGGTACCTTAGATGAAATGAATGGGACTTGGGAACTCACACCCGTGGGCGGCGCGGGAGATGAGGACGCTACGCTCTTGGTGCAGAAAATTTTAGCTAAAGCCAGCATGGGGCCATTACAACCCTACTTCTACGAAGTGTTTGAAACGGGGCTACAGGAAATGACCACTCACCTGCGGCAAGAAATGCAGCGTCACCACATGGCTGCCGACAGCTAACCGCTTACACTCTCCCAACGACGCTGCCACTCAGGGGATGCTGAAACTGGATGTGCTATGTGTGGTCGATTTGCCCAAACCCATCACGGGGACGACGTTGCCCAAGCGTTTCAATTAGCGGTCACGCCTGAACTGTCGCCTCGCTACAACATTGCACCAAGCCAGGCGGTTTCAGTGATTGTGCAATCTCGCCGCTCGGGCGATCGCCAACACCACAGTAAACGATGGGGCTTGGTGCCAGGTTGGAGCAAAGATCCTCAAATTGGTTATAAGCTCATCAATGCTCGCTCGGAAACCGTGGCCGAGAAACCAGCCTTTCGTCAGGCATTTCAAAGACGTCGCTGTCTGATTGTGGCAGACGGTTTTTATGAATGGCAAAAAGCCCCTCAGGGACAAACTAAACAGCCCTATCTCATTCAGTTGCGTGAGCGATCGCTGTTTGCTTTTGCCGGTTTATGGGAACGGTGGAGATCGCCTGAAACCGACGAAACCCTTTTCTCTTGCACGATCTTGACCACTGCAGCAAATGCCATCATGGCTCCCATTCACCATCGGATGCCAGTGATTTTATCCCCCTCAGCCTACGATGCTTGGCTCGATCCGACCCACTACAATCGGGGCGAGTTGGAGGCCTGGTTACAGCCCTATGATGCGGAAGCAATGGAGGCGATCGCCATCAGCACCGCCGTCAATAACCCACAGAATGAAGGCGCCGCCATTCAAGTGCCCATTGAGGCAGACGTCACCAACAACCCTTAGCCAGATGTTAATTCGTTATTAAACATCGGTTCGCCTGTCCTTAAGCATCATTGTTGACCATGACACATAGGAATATCTAGGAACGGTCTGGCTTTATATACCATCGCCCATGGATGCAATCTGGTAAGGGCGCTCTGGGCGTTTGAAGAAACATCCGAGATATTTTCATGATGTTCTTTAGGTGATCAGCCGTGTCTGCACAACCCTCTTTGCTGTCAAGCAATGCGCAACGGTCTTACCAGGGTGATTTTGTCGCGGTGCTAGAGCAGCTTTATCGGGAGCGCACATTGACGCCATATACTGCCGGTCGCACCATTCCCTTACGCGTTAATGAAGTGCTGATTGTGTGTCGAGGGGTTGTACAGCTCTACACCATTCAGCAAGACGGCAGCGAAACGCTACTAGGGTTAGCGGGGCCATCCATGCCGATTGGGTTACCGCTCACCATTGTTGACCCCTATTGGGCAACCGCACTGACGGATGTAGATGTGTTGCCGTTGCAAATTACCGAAGTCGAATCTTCGCCCTTACTGATGGCGGGCATTTGTCGCCACATGATGCTACGCCTGCAGCAGTCAGAGGCGTGGTTAGCGATCGCGGGCAAACGACTCGTCGCAGATCGATTGCGGCAGTTGCTACTACTGATTGCGCAGGAGTTTGGGCATGTGGAACCCTGCGGCGTGCGGGTGCCGGTGCGATTGACTCACCATCAGTTGGCTACCGCGATCGGGACCACCCGCGTCACCGTTACTCGCTTGTTAAAAGATTTCAAAAATGAAGGATGGTTGCAAACTCAGCAGCGCTATCTGATTGTGCAGTTTGACCAACTACGCGAAAGTGGCTGGAACCGCATGTATCTGTAAGCTTGTTCCTGGCGTAGTTGCTGATAAAGCCTGACTCTCAGTCAGTCGGTAGACGTCTGAGATGACCACACAAACTTAATTCGCAAGTTGCTAGCATCCGCAGTGTTGCTGACCAAAGCACCGACCTGTGGATCAATTTTGATGCCAAATTCGACTTCGCAGGTGTCAGGGGGTGTGGGCAACTTGGCCAGGGTTTCCGAAGTGCGGTTCGCGAGGGCCTGAATCGTGCCCATCGCTTGTCCCAGGGCTTGAGCAGATTTGGCTGCCAGCTCCTGAGGATGGCGACTCGTTGCTGTCGTTTTACCGCGCGCATCGCTCATTTCAAACAGCACAATAGACTCTTCAGAGGAGGTGACGGTTTGAATGAGGTCGCTGGGCATGGCCAAGGCAAAATGAGGGACAATCGCGCATTGATTGTATAGCAGAGACTCAGCATGTCGACCGCAGAAAGTCGTCGGCACAGTGAATAACCAATCGCGGCTAGCTGCGAACACTTTGATAGCGATCGCTGCGGATATTATCCAACACCTGCTGAATGCCGTTCGCGTCTTCACCGAGGGTGCGGAGCAAGTGTGCTCCGAGTTCCATGGCGGCTTCAAATTCGGGCTGCACCACTTCTCGCGCCCCGATTTGAGTTAACAGGTCGATTTCTTGATCAGTGTGAGAGCGGGCGATGATATCCAGATCGGGCGATCGCAATAAAGCCCGCTGCAGTAACAGCCGCGTACTCACTGGGTCTGGCAGAGCGATCGCCATGGCTTTGGCTTGAGCCAGGTGGGTTTTGGCCAGCACCTGCTCAGCATCCGCATCCCCATAGATGTAGGGAATCTGGCGATGACGCAATTGCTGAATTGCCGCTTCACTATTCTCAATGACCAGCACTTCATAGCCGCGATTAAGCAGAATATTTACCAGCACTCGGCCCACTCGCCCATACCCGGCCACAATCACATGGTCAGCTAAGGTGTCAGGAACGGAGAGGAGCTGGGGTTCCGACATTCTATTAAGCCAGCGAGCCAGCATCGGAATTCGCTGCAGCGATCGCGTTAGCCAGGGGGCACTGTTCAGCCATACCGGTGTTAACACTAAGGTGATAGCCGTGGTGCCCAACAGCAAGAGGTATTGCTGCTCACTAATTAGCCCTAAATCCAACCCCTCTAAAGACAATACAAACGAAAATTCCCCAATTTGATTGAGGCCTACACTCACCAGCAAGGCCGTCTTAAAGGAATAGCCAAAGCGCAGAATGATGGGCAAAATAATCAATGCTTTACCCACCATCACCACGGTGACTAACTCAAAAATAATCACCCAGTTGTCTAACAACACTTGGGGATCAATCAACATCCCCACTGAGGCAAAAAAGATGCAGGCAAAGGTGTCTCGCAGCGGCAACACCCGTCCCAAAGCCTGTTCAGAATAGTCCACTTCCGCCACCATCAGCCCCGCCACAAAAGCTCCTAGCTCAATCGAGAGGCCGAGGATCGAGGTAATCCAAGCAATGCCTAGACACAGTGCAATGGTCGTGAGCAAAAACAACTCCTGACTTTCAGTCGCGGCGACTGTGCGCATCAGATTGGGAATGCACCACCGCCCTACCGCGATCGCTCCCCCGAGAAATAGGGTGAACTTTAACACCGCAGCGATAAACACCAGCCAAAACTGATCGGGCTGATCTAGCGCAGGCAAAAAAGCCAGCATCAGCCCTAAGGCAAGGTCTTGGGCAATGAGCAAGGCCAGCATCAGTTGTCCGTGCAGCGCCCCAGTGTCGCCGCGCTCGGTCAAAAGTTTGAGTACCACAGCGGTGGATGAAAGCGCCAGCACAAACCCCAGAAAAACGCCCTGGAGTGGCGAGGTGGCCCAACCGGCCAGTAAGGAGATGACAGACACCAGTAGGGTCGTCAAACCGATTTGCCACAGGCTGCCCTGAATCGCAATTTTTTGCACTCGCCGGAGTTCGGCCAGCGAAAACTCAACCCCCAACGCGAACAGCAAAAAGGCGACACCAATTTCTGCCAGTTCTTCAATTTGTTGCACGTCATTGAGCAGGCCAAAACCCGACGGGCCAATCAACAGGCCAGCGGCTAAATAGCCCAGCAGCGCAGGCTGTCGGAGCCGGGTAGCCACATACCCGCTCAGGGCCGAAGCACCTAGTGCGACCGTTAAGTCCAGTACAAACTGATGTTCAGTGGCCAAGCATTGACTCCTTATATATATGTAGGTCGGTAACTGTCAGCAGTGTTCCCCAAGGTATCGCTGCCGCGCTGCCCCGTGACTCAGCAACCGCACAACCCGCTGCAATTTTCTATCGCAATGGCTCCAGTGACCGGGTAACCGCGCAATTTTCTAAAGGTCTTCTATAATCGCGACAGCTTGTGGCACAGGTCTGTTGCTATTAGGCTGCTAGCGATCGCCGCTGATCATTCTGTGTAACCATTCTTTGCAACCTGCTCTATCAGCATGGCTATCAGATTGCGATATCGAGTGTCAAAGCGCACGTTTTGGCGAGACTTACCCCTTGCGAGCTGTCTGGTCGCGAGTGTGGTGGCCGTCGGTCGGCTATTAGGACCAGCGAGTATGGATGCGACCATGTCCGCAGTTAACGCGGCCTTCTGCAATGCAACTGCAGTGGAAGCTATCGCCTCGGTTGCGGCCCAACTGCCCCTTGAATGCGATGCAGTAACGTCGATAGACTGGGCGCGATCGCCGTTTATGACCACGACTGACACCCTGCAGGAGGGCTTAGCGTTTTTTCCCGCAGTTGCCTATTACGACTATCTTCGCTATCCGGTCGCCACCCTGCCCCCGTTCCAAACGCGGACGGCGACAACGCCATCCCCTAGCCTGACGCAAATCATTGACGGGGCCGTAGACTTAATCGCCGCTCAGGGGCTACCCACCGAAGCGGTCTCAATTAGCCTGGTCGATTTGACTGGCAACTGCTGCGACTACGGAGCTTACCAAGATCAACAGCCCCGCTACCCGGCCAGCATCGTGAAGTTGTTTTGGCTGGTAGCACTGTACGGCCACTATGATGCGGGGCAACTGCAACCCGAGATTGACATTTACCCCGACGATGAAGTGCTGATGTCCCACTATTCCAACAATGGGGCATCCAGTCGTGTGGTGGATGCGCTGACCCAAACCGTCTCGGGTGAGAATTTATCGCCAGCGGAGCTGCAAACCTGGATCGACGCTCGCACTCGACTCAATAACTACTTTTTGCTGGCCCAGTATCCAGACCTGAACATTGCCCACAAAACCTTCCCCATCCCGGATTTGGATATGCCCTCGCGCACTGGGCGCGAACTCCAGTTTGCCAGTGGCGAACCAGAAGCCTCTGACAGTAACACTCTCCAGCGGAATTACCTGACTACTGCCGCGGTTGCGCGACTGCTCTACGAAATCGATACCGGCCAGGCAATTTCACCCGAATTTAGCGATCGCATCAAGCAACACCTAGCCCACAGCCCCGATCCAGCCGTTTGGCAGGGGGAGGAGATTAACGCGATCTCGGGCTTTTTTGGCGAATATCTGCCTCCAGATGCCGAGCTATATACCAAACTCGGATTTACTTTTGACGACGGTCGACAAGAAGCCGCGATCATTGCGTCTCCTGATGGTCAAGTCCGCTTCGCCCTCGTACTCTTTGCCAACGACCCAGCCTTCTCCGAAGACGCCACGACCTTGCCCACTGTCGCCCGCTACATTTATGACCAGATGCACGAACGACACGCGGTGCAACCATGACAAGCTCTTGCTAATGCCGAACTCCGAACTCTGAACTCCGAACTCCGAACTCCGAATTCCGCACTCAATGCTGCGCCACCCAATCCCTTAACGCCGGATTCACCAATTCCGGAGCTTCGTCTTGCGGACAATGGCCGATGCCGTCTAGTTCGATAAAGTCTTCGACAGCGGGATAATCGGCATAGGCGCGTCCTAGCTCAATCGGCTCCCAGGGGTCAGCGTTGCCCCAAATCACCAAGACCGGACATTGCACTTGCGGCAACAAATCTTCCGCCAGCGGCCCTTGAGAATAGCGGACAAAAGCGAGAAACACATCCGCCGCGCCCTCGTCTTTAGACGGTTCAATCAAAATATTCACCAGTTCATCGGTCACGGCCTCCTCACGACCGTAGGCTTGCTTCAGCACATTGCGCACAAACTTTGGCTGCGCCAGCCGGGAGAAAAAGAAATGACCAAAGGGACGCACCCCCAATAGGGCTTGAAACATTGGCGTTGGGGCACTGCGATACCAGGGCAAAGTCGCGCGTTTGCGATCGTGCAGCAACCGGAGAGAACAGTCGAGCATGGCCACGCCCCGCGCCTGGTCAGGTGCCATCACCGCCGCTTGCAACGCCACGACACAGCCAATGGAATTACCGATTAAGAAAGCCGATTCGCCAATGACATCGCGGCAAAAATCAACGATCAGCTGGCCCCACGTTTCAAACGTGTAGGGCACAGGGTCACCGGGATAGGGTTTCACTGATTTACCAAAGCCAATCAGGTCGATCGCGTAGACTCGATTGGTCTCTGCCAGCACCGGAATGTTTTTGCGCCAGTGATCGCTAGAGGCCCCAAAACCGTGGATCAACACCAGGGGAGCGCCCATGGTGCCCGCCTTTTGATAACGGATGGGAAAGCCCTGCCAGGGCCAGGTGCAATCCACCACGGTGACAGCAGTCGCAACAGACATGAACAGCAGCCTCTTTGAGGAATCTTCAGCGCTAGACTGCGCCTTTATATAAGTTTACAGTGACCCTCTACGGGCAGGTGAGCCCAGTTGTCCTAATGGGATCACCCAATATGAAATTTGCTCATAGGTAGTATGTTTGTTTTTGCTAGATGTTACCTTGGGCGCTGCGATACTGTGCAAAGACGATTTACCTGGGAGAGGGCTGTGTGACCCAACTGACGACACAACAAAACTGGCGATCGCCCATTCTGCTCTTGTTCTTGTCAATGGCTTCGATTCACTCGGGGGCGGCGATCGCGAAAGGACTGTTCACCCAGGTCAGTCCGTTTGGCATGGTGAGTCTGCGGTTAGGACTCGGGGCCTTGGTTTTGCTGGTGTTGGTCCGGCCCCAATGGCGGCACCATTCTTGGCAGGATTATCGACTACTGGCCTTGCTCGGCCTCTCCATGGGCATCATGAACGCCTGTTTGTATCATGCGATCGCCTACATTCCCATTGGGGTGGCGGTCACGCTGGAGTTTGTGGGGCCGTTAGGCGTGGCGCTATTTTATTCACGACGCGGGGCTGATTGGGTGTGGGTGGCGATGGCAGCGGCAGGGGTAGCGTTGCTGGCCCCGATTGGCGGCTCGTTACATCCACTCGGGGTGATATTAGCCTTGACCGCAGGCAGTTGTTGGGCCGCGTACATTACCTTGTCGGCGCAAGTGGGCAAGGTCTTTCCCGGTAGTGAAGGGGTGGCCATGGCGATGACGGCGGGAGCGATCGCCATCGTTCCCTTTGGCATCGCAGCGGAAGGCACGAATCTGCTCAATCCCTATATTTTGATGATGGGGTTGTTGGTCGCCATTTTGTCATCTGCCCTGCCCTACTCCCTCGAAATGGCGGCACTACGTCAGCTTCCAGTCAAGGTTT
>CAZLYS010000140.1:0-8557 GCA_964563415.1 uncultured Halomicronema sp. | reverse complement strand
ACTTAAAGCCGAAGTGCCAACCCATCGAATTCTTGCTCCAGCCCACTGGGTCTTGGAAGACTTTGTGCGAACGGGCGCGGCGCGGATGGCACACCTCTAGGGGAGTCGAGTCGATGAAGGCAAGGCCGGTCATCTCTCCGGTGCGGGTGTAGAGATAGCAGCACAGCAGCATCAGACACCAGGGCATCAGCTCCACGAAGCGGTTGTAACTCACCAACTTCGGAAACGCGTGTCGCCAACCCGGCAGGACGCAGAGGGTATAGAACTCCTTAAAGGTGCGGTAACCAGAGCCTTGGAAGGCAATCACAATCGTCATCACTTCACTGCGACTCAGCCGGGATTGACTCAGGCGTTCACCCGGCATGGAGAGCAGTTGAGGACGGTGAAGGGATTGCTGCTCAAAGGCTCGACAGAAGTCATCGACGTCCCAAAAAATCTGCGTCACATCCAAGCGAGAGACTTCGGATAAAGTGGTGTTCATAGCTGAGGGTGAATTCGTCAAATCCAGTCTCAGCTTTTTTCTTGCTCGTTTCTGCTCGTCGAACTCACGTCTATAAGCTGTATTTACATCAGGCGATGCGCTTAGTGCGACGACTGGGGCGCCTGCGAGTGAATGCCCAAATTGTGCCTCTCGAAGACCGCGCCGGAAGAAATCGGCCTGACTTGATAGGCTGATAGCACTTATGTATGAAGATGGCCGTTGGCCATTTACTCTTGTTGAGCGATCGCACCATGGCTCCTCTCTGGCCTTATTGCACCCCCGGCATTCCTGACCATTTGTTTGAACAGCTACCCGGCATTCGCATCAGTAAGCGAGAAGTGCGACTGTTGATTGTCGGAGCATTGCGTCTAAAACCCAATGCCCGACTCTGGGATTTAGGCGCTGGAACGGGCACGGTGGTGATCGAGGCGGCCTTGCTGTGTCCTCAAGGCCAAGTCGTGGCAGTGGAACGCGATCCCGAAGTGGCAAACCTGATTCGCCTGAATTGCGATCGCTTTCAACTCGCAAACGTTGAAGTGGTGGAGGGATTTGCGCCCGATTGTTTGCCGACCCTGCCGCCCAATCCTGATTGCATCATTATCGAGGGCAGCAAGTCGATGAAAGCAGTCGTGGAAGCAGCTTGGCACCACCTCCCCAGCGGGGGGAGGCTAGTGGTCACGACCGGCACCCTAGAAACCCTGTACGGCATTTCAGAAACCTTTGCCCAGCTCTGCGTCCGCAATGTTGAAATTGTGCAGCCTGCGATCAATCGGCTAGAAACGCGAGGCCAGCAGCAAGTGTTTAAGGCGATCGATCCCATCTTTTTGCTGAGTGGTGAAAAGCTGGATTAAGGCTTTTGGGCTGGGTACGACCTGGGCAAGATATCCGGTGCCTGATCGTCTCTGCCAACTCATCTTTAAAATGACTGCACTAGTACCTCTCGGCAGAAGTTTGTATACCATCCGTCACGAGCAACGGGGATGGGGAGCAACGGGGATAGAAACTGGAAGGGTATCATTATTTCGGCCATGCAGTCCTAGAGTAAGATATAGCGGCGTTCAAGCTGATTCAGCACAGGAATTGGGAATCGGGTTCACGGTTCACGGTTCACGGTTCGAGGTGTACTTGACCAGACGGCACACCGCTGTAGAGTAAGCTGCATTTAATTCAAGCTACTTCAGATTGCTGAAACTCTCATTTAACGGGGGCCATGTCTGCACTCTGATGTCTGATTTCTGAACTCTGCTGTAGGCTCATAAAAGCGCTGTAAGATAGCCGCAATCCTGGCCGACCCTCAAGCCCCTATCGAACTCAGACCATTGCTGACGGATGCATCATGAAACGGACGGCTGCTGATCCATCTGTTCAACAACAAAATTTGCAAGCAGCCTATCGGCGACTGACCGAAGTGCAGCGCACTATCGTGCAGGTGTTTGCCATCTTGTATGAGCCGGTGAGTCGCGTCAACGCTGCCAAATGCTGGGCGGCGGCGGTTCCTGCTTGGGCGGATAATCGACGTATTAAACCGTTAAGTGCGCCCCAGTTTAGCGCTCAGGTGACTAAAGCGATTCAGCAGGGGACGTTGGCGCAGGCGCAGGGATGTGGTCCTCACTGTCCCGAGTTGCTGGTAGATATTGTGGTGCGCGACGCGATCGCCCTGGGCACCTTTGAGCCAATTGTGCGGGCAATTCATCAATACTTTCCGCTAAAACGACGCTATGACAGCCATGGGCCGCGAACTTTTGTGCAGGAGACAGCGTGGCTGCGAGAGCTGCGCATCGCCATTTACCGCGAAGATCAGGCCGAAATCGACGAACTGCAAGAGGATGCCAACCAAGCCTACTGGAGGCGCACCCAATCTGTGCCGGCGGTGATCGAACAAATTATCAACAATCCGTTTGATGCGGCTTGGTTTGAGACCCTGTCGCTAGCGTTTCGCCAATATAGCTTGCGCTTGACCCTGGCGGAGGCGGCCCGAGCTGGGGCTGACACTGACACTGCCTTTGCAACAGTGGAGGAGTTGTATCAAGATGGCCAACTCGACCCAGCCACGACCCTGACCTATGTCGAACAGCTTTGGCTGCGGGGCCACTTGCGCGAAGCCAGTGGTGTGCTGTCGGAAACGTCTGTGGGGGATCAGCCGGGGAAGTATCTGGCGTTGCAGGGGGCGATCGCGTTTCTAACGGGACAAACCGACGAGGCGGTCTCGCACTTTCGCGCCAGCCTCAAACAGGCGGGCAAGTCCAAGGGGTCGCAGGCTGCTTGGTTTGACTCCCCAGCAACAGCGGTGTTTTTCCTGGCGTTACTGGAACGCGGTCAGCCCGAAGATTATCAGCAGGCCGCCGCCTGTTGTCAGATTGTGCAGCAATATAAGGGCCACTGGCTATATGACGGGATGGTCATTCTGGATAAGGTGATCCAAATCCAGGCGGGCTTGGTCAGCAAAGTGCCCGAACGACTGCGGCGCGGGGAAGATTACTGGCTGGACGCCCCCAACATCGCGTCTCTGCTGGAAGCCTATGGCATCTACTGGCTCAACACGGGTAACTTTCGGGGTTGGCTACCGCAATCGCTCACGCGGCTCTATCACGCGGCCTCGCGGCATGACTATGGCTGGTTTGCGATGGAATTTGCCACCCTAATCGCCCACCTCGGTGAAGGCGTCGAAGAATATGACGTCTATGGCGAAATCGCCGAGGCCCTGCGCGAAGAATGTGGCAGTCGCCCGCTGCTAGATATCGTCAAAATTCAAGAGCCGTGGGAGCTATCGTTAAAGGCGCTGGGCCAACTCACTCAGGCGATCCCCCCCACCCATCCGGCAGCGAAGCCGGTATTGCGCTTGGCGTGGCGACTGCAGTTCAGCTCGATGGACTACTGGAATCTGATTCCGGTGGAGCAGAAACTCAGCACCAAAGGCGGGTGGACGAAGGGCAAGCAAATTTCCCTCAAGCGGTTTACGTCACCCCGCGACATGCCCAACTACATGACCGACCACGATCGCCAAATTGTCGCCAATCTGGAAGTTGAGCACCCCCAATACTATTACTACGGATCGCCGTCCTACAGCTTTGGCGAAGGGGCACTCACGGCACTGGTGAGCCATCCTCTGGTGTTTTTGGCAGAGATGCCCGATGTGCGTATTGACATTGTGGCAGGCGAACCGGAATTGATCGTGAAACAACTGGGCAGCGATCGCCTGCGCCTCTCTCTGTCTCCCGAAATTCACGCCTACAGTTATACCCTGGCGTTCAAAGAAACCCCGACCCGGTTGAAGGTAATCGCGGTCAGCGACGACCACCGCCGCATTACTCAACTGCTCGCCCCCAACAATCGGCTAGACGTTCCGGCCTACGCGCAAGATCAGGTGCTCAAGGCCATCACCGCCATCTCTTCCCTCATCACCATTCAGTCAGACATTGGCGGGGGTGTCGCTGCCGAGTCCGTCCCCGCCGATGCTACGCCCCGAGTCCATTTACTCCCGGCTGGGGACGGCCTCAGGGTCTCACTGCTGGCGCATCCGTTTCCCGAAGGTGGGTCGTACTATCGACCGGGTGAAGGTGGCAAAACGGTAATTGCTGAAGTCGAAGGCAAGCGACTGCAAACCGAGCGTGACCTCAAGGCCGAAAAGCAACAGGCTAAGGCCGTCAAGACGGATTGCCCGGTCTTAAAAACCTACAAACCCCGCAAGGGCGAGTGGGTAATTGAAGAACCCGAAGACTGTCTCAACTTGCTGGTGCAGTTGCAGGCCATGGGCGATCGCGTCCGCATCGAGTGGCCCGAAGGCGAAAAATTCCGCGTGTCTCAACAGTTGGGCCTGTCCAATTTCCGCTTCAACATTCGCCAGCAGCAAGACTGGTTTGCCGCCAGCGGTGAGATCCAAATCAGTGAAACCCAGGTGATGGACCTGCAACAGCTCATGGCGCTGATGGACAAGTCCCCCGGCAACTTTGTGGAGTTATCGGATGGCCAATTTTTGGCCTTGACAGACGAGTTTCGCAAACGCCTCAAAACGCTGCAGCGGCTCTCGGACGGTAAAGGCAAAGACTTGCGGATTCACGGGTTGGCGGCGCTGGCGCTAGAAGACATGGTGGAAGATGTCGCCCAGCTCAAGGTGGACAAAGCCTGGAAAAGTCATCTCCAGCGCATCAAGACCGCCCGCAGTATTGAACCGCAGGTGCCCGATACCCTGCAAGCGACCCTACGGGACTATCAGATTGAAGGGTTTACCTGGCTGTCCCGGCTGGCCCACTGGGGGGTGGGCGCTTGCCTGGCAGACGACATGGGCTTGGGCAAAACCCTGCAGGCACTGGCCCTGATTCTCACCCGCTGCGACGCTGGTCCCACGCTGGTCATCGCCCCCACCTCGGTCTGCCTGAACTGGGCCAGCGAAGCGGAACGGTTTGCCCCCAGCCTGACAGTCAAAGTATTTGGTCCTGGCGATCGCCAGCAAATGCTCGACGCGCTGCAGCCTGGTGATCTGGTCGTGTGCAGCTACGGGCTTTTGCAGCAGGAAGAAGCGGCTGCCCTGCTAGCCAAAGTGACCTGGCAAAATATCGTGCTCGACGAAGCCCAGGCAATCAAAAATCAAGACACCAAGCGATCGCAGGCGGCGATGGCTCTGCAAGGCGATTTCAAAATTCTCACCACCGGCACCCCGATCGAAAATCATCTGGGGGAATTGTGGAATCTCTTTCGCTTCATCAATCCCGGTCTGTTGGGATCACTGGATAGCTTTAACCAGCGATTTGCCAATGCGATCGAGCGCGGCCAGGACGAAGCAGCGCGGGAAGCCTTGCGGCGCTTGATTCAACCCTTCATTTTGCGACGCACGAAGGATCAAGTCCTGAAAGAACTGCCCTCCCGCACCGAAATCACTCTACAGGTTGAACTCAGCGCGCCAGAAATGGCCTTCTATGAAACCCTGCGCCGGGAAGCGGTGGAAAAACTAGCCGACAGCGATGCGGCGGCGGGGCAAAAGCATTTGCAAGTGCTGGCAGAGATCATGCGCCTGCGCCGCGCCTGTTGCAATCCTCAACTGGTGCGCCCCGAACTAGGGTTGCCCAGTGCCAAGCTCGACCAGTTTGGTGAAGTGCTCGCAGAACTGCTCGAAAATGACCACAAAGCGTTGGTCTTTAGCCAGTTTGTCGATCACCTCACCATCCTGCGGGAATATCTCGATCGCCAGAAGATTGCTTATCAGTATTTAGACGGCAGCACTCCCGCCAAGCAGCGTAAAAAGCGGGTCGATGCCTTTCAAAACAATGAAGGGGATGTTTTTCTCATCAGCCTCAAAGCGGGCGGCACCGGGCTCAACCTCACCGCTGCCGATTTCGTTATTCACATGGATCCTTGGTGGAATCCGGCAGTGGAGGATCAAGCCAGCGATCGCGCCCACCGCATTGGCCAACAGCGTCCTGTCACCATTTACCGCCTCGTCGCCCAAGGCACCATCGAAGATAAGATTGTCGCGCTGCACAAGACCAAGCGCGATCTAGCGGACAGCCTGTTGGCGGGCACTGATGTCAGCAGCAAAATTTCCACCGATGAATTGCTGGCCCTGATTCAAGCCTGACCGACTCCTGACAATAAACAGTCGCAACCATCGTCACAACAGCCAGCAATTCCTGATGGCCTCTCTGGCTTTGCCAGGTTCAACATCACGCATTGTAACTGTGAGCAAAAAAGAGGATGATGGAGCAGCGCCAGCCCATCTTCAGGTAGCTAATCTACCGGCTCAGCCAATGAGCTTTTGAGTGATGATTGCCCGATTTCAAAGTTACTGAGGCCGGCGATCGCCAACTCTGTCATGACTCAAACTGTCTTGACGGCTCACGGGCGTTGATAGCCAAAGCCAGATCAGTCTTAAACCTGGGCAATATAACCTTACAACTGCTCTGCAGTCTTCCAGGATCGGTGCTGTTCTCTCCTAAAGTACGCGACTCTATCTATGCCAACCCTGGCCACTACGTCTCTTGCTAGCAACCATAATGACCATTACCAACCGCATTAACTTTCACAATCTTAGGGGTGACATTCTCGGGGGGCTGACCGCCGCTGTTGTTGCTCTCCCCATGGCTCTAGCCTTTGGTATTGCCTCGGGTGCGGGAGCCGCTGCGGGTCTCTGGGGGGCAATTTTGGTGGGCTTTTTTGCGGCACTGTTTGGTGGTACGCCTAGCCTAATTTCAGAGCCCACTGGCCCGATGACGGTGATTATCACCGCTGTGATTGCCCAAACGACCGCCAGTGACCCTGAAAACGGTTTGGCGATGGCCTTTACGGTGGTGATGCTGGCAGGCCTCTTTCAAATTGGCTTTGGCCTGCTAAAGCTGGGGCGCTACATCACGATGTTGCCCTACAACGTCATTTCGGGTTTTATGACCGGCATCGGTGTGATTCTCATTTTCATGCAGCTCGCGCCCTTTTTGGGGCAAGAAACTCCCGAGGGTGGAGTCTTTGGAGTAATTACCAGCTTGCCGAACCTAGTGGCAAATCTGAGTCCCTGGGAAACGGGACTCGGCGTTCTGACCCTGGCAATTCTCTTTCTCTATCCCACTGCGCTGAAAAAGTTCGTGCCGCCACAGTTGGTGGCGTTAGTGGTGGGCACCTTGGTGTCGCTGATCTTCTTGCAAAATATCGACATCCGCACGATCGCTACGATTGGTGAAATTACCCCCGGACTGCCTGATCTCCAGTTCCCTACCTTTACTCCTGGCAACCTGCGGCTCATGTTTGTGAATGCCATGGTGTTGGGCATGGTCGGCTCCATTGACTGTTTGCTGACTTGTTTAGTCTCTGACAGCCTGACCCGCCACGAACACAAATCTAATAAGGAGTTGATTGGTCAGGGGATCGCGAACCTCATTACGGGTCTCTGCGGTGGAATTGCAGGGTCAGGTGCGACCACTGCTACTGTAGTCAACATTCAAGCTGGGGGGCGGACGGCGCTATCGGGTCTCAGCCGCGCGATCATTTTGTTAGTCGTGGTGCTGTGGGCCGCGCCGTTAACTTCAGGCATTCCCCTAGCGGTGCTCGCCGGTATCGTTCTCAAGGTGGGTATCGACATTATCGACTGGGGTTTCCTGAAGCGGGTTCACAAAATTTCCTGGAAGGCGGCAGGCATTGTCTACAGCGTTGTGGCGCTGACGGTGTTTGTGGATTTGATGGTGGCTGTTGCAGTGGGTGTATTCATCGCCAATATTCTGACCATTGCTCGGTTAGAAGAACTCCAGTCTGAGTCGGTGAAGACCATCACCGATGCCGATGACCAAATCGTGCTTGACCCTGAAGAAAAAGCCATCATCGATCAGGCTGATGGTCGGATTCTCCTGTTCCACCTCAGTGGACCAATGATTTTTGGGGTGGCTAAAGCAATCTCGCGAGAACATGATGCGATCGGCACTTACGACGTGTTGATTGTTGACCTGAGCGAGGTCCCTGTCCTGGGTGTCACCTCTTCTCTGGCTTTAGAAAATGCGGTGCAAGAGGCAGTGGAAGACGATCGTGACGTCATGATCGTCGGTGCCACAGGTAAGGTTCACCGTCGGCTCGAAAAGCTTGGTATCGGTGCCTGGGTACCGGATGATCACTGGCTCGATAATCGTCTTCAGGCCTTAAAAGTTGGGGCGGCGATTGTTCAGGGAGATCAGTCACCGTCCCAGGTGTCGGCACCCCTGTCAGAACTTACGGAAGGTAGCGTGAATTAGCGAGACGCGGCTGTCTTCTCAACTCTGTCTGGATGATGGGGACGTTGTTGGAGGCAATAGCGGCCTTGGGGTTTAGATAGCACCGATGCTGAGTTTGCTTCCTGGCTTGCAGCCTATAGCAAGCCGCAGTTTGATAAGGTCACTCTGGATTGTTGGAACTGCTTTCTGGCAGGCCCTTCAATTCCGCATTCTGACCTCCGCATTCCACCTTCTGCTATAGCACCGATGCTGCGGTTGCTTCCTGGCTCGCAAGCCGCGCGATGACTCGGATTCTGGGCCGACTGTCTCTCCTATGGACGGTTTTCACAACCGTTTCTCACGCATTTCTTAGGGTGACAACAAATTGCTTGTTTTATAGTGAAAAAGCATGAGC
>CAZLYS010000139.1:0-8562 GCA_964563415.1 uncultured Halomicronema sp. | reverse complement strand
TCGACAAAGTCTCTCAATTCTGACGGGTAAACTATTTATGTGCAACTCCCTAAGTGCGCATGTAGCTCTGCCGAAAAACACTCAAGGGACTGGGCGCAAAGAGCTGACACGCCACACTGCATGGTAATAGCGCCTCTGAGTCAACCTTTGACTCAGACCATACCTGGTAAAAACGATTTGGCGTTGTTGCAAAGTCAAATGAAGCTAAGGCTTTCATAGTCAAGACGATTCCACGATTTGTACGTTGTGATACTGAAAACCCGCATGAAACGTTAAATATTTTTGATATTAGCTGTTATCTCAGAGTCTCGAGTTATTGAAGTCCCTAATCTTCACTCTAAGGTTTTGAGGAATGTAGCTGAGCAGTAGTGGTTAGGCGTTATAGGGCAACGGAGTGAGGCACTTAATCCGCTTTATCACTGCTACAGTCGTTTTCTTTATCATCACACTATTCGCTTTCGACGGCTGGGCTCTAGCCCAGGTCAGTCCTTCCCCTGATATTGCGAGCGGGAGCTGGGGCGACTCGGTTGAGATTTCTTTACCACCAGGAGTGAATGGAACTGCTCCTACAATTGCCATTCGCCATGATCATCGCACGACTGACGGGCCGCTTGGGGCTGGATTTCAGCTGTTAGGGGGGTCGATAATTACCCGTCATTCGGCCAAAGGCGGTCCCCCTCTTCATGGCAGAGGGGATGAGACATCGCAGTTTCGGATGGATGGACAACCACTCTATGGAAAAAGAGCTGGCTCATCATTGCCTGAGCTTGCCATAAATACGTATTTATCTCTGTACGAATTTGAGCCCGAAACTTTTACCGGAGATATTCTTACGTTCGACCCAGCAAGTCAAACCTGGCTGCGCCGAAATAATGGCTGGAAATGGAAATATGGCGCTCAGGATAAGGTTAAACGTTCAGACAAAGGTTTTACGATTTGCCCATTAGGCGGAAATGTCTGTTCTACTGCAGCTTGGTATCTGGATTATGTAGAGGATGATAGTCAAAACCAGATCACCTTCAGTTACCGAAATCCTGCTGCGCCTGAAAGGTTGAGGAACCAATTTAATCAGGCGACAACGCAAGAATTTTTGCTTTCACAGATAACTTATAACAGCGGTCAGGCGAGAATCGACTTTTCTTATGAAGAGCGCGAAGACCCAAGGTTGAGCTTGGCCGACGGTGTCACCACGCTGAGGGTACATCGCCTAGAGCGAATTACGGTTCGATCAGGTGGGCAGATTTGGGCTCGCTATCGCATGGAGTATGAAAACTCTGCAGATGGGGTTAAAGGGCTACAGACACTGCTTAAGCGTATTGTTCGAGAGTCTGTCAACGGTGATGGTGAAGCACAGATTTTACGCACGAATACGTTTCACCACAGTCAGTTCTCCTTTTCTGAAGAAGAAAAAATTGAGCTAGGAGAAGAAAGTAGTTCAGAGTCAGGCAATCGCTATCCCATCGATCTGAATCATGACGGGGTGAGTGACCTTATTGCGCTAGGTTACGACGGCACCACTCCGGCTCATCGGGTCTATATTGCTACACCTGGGAAAAACCGAGCGTTTGTAGGCAAGGCTGAGGCAAAGGGGGCTAACCGTGATTTGATTGTTGCCCTCGAAGATAAACTTGATGAATTGCTCACGATTGAGCACGCCATTAGGGGCCTGGGATTTGCGGTCGGAGATTTAGATAACAATGGGGATGTGGAGTTTTTGGTTGAAAAACCCAGATCCGCAAACGATGGGGATAAAAGTGACATCGTTATTGTCAAGCAAAATGGTGATAACTCCCTTGAAGTCATTGACAACGACACCCTACCGGGTTGTGCCCTGCGGTTTGGCCAATTTATGGACGTGAATGCCGATCAGCTTCCCGACCTGATCGTTATGGCTCACGATAAAGTCGGTGCTTGCGCTGCCCTGGAAACAACGCAATGGGTTAAGAATGATGGTTCATTTCCCATCATTGTGTGGAGAGACCGCCAAAATATGGCGATGCCTCTTGAGGGCCAGCTACCACCAGGATTGCGAGTAACGCAGCAGCTCTGTCGTTCTTCATTTAACCTAGACGAATTTGCCTGGTTGCCGCGCAAAGACCCCTACAAAACTGATAGTGAAGGGGATAACCTATCCTCCTATGGTCGCTGGGGGCATTTTAATGACGATGGGGTCTTGGACTTTGCTCAAAGTTTTCATACTTGCTACAGGCTTAGAACTATAGGTGAAGACTTTGGTGCTTCCGGTTTATCCCGGGAGTATTGCAAATTTTGGGAACAGCAACCTGATAGTCTTTTTTCACGCATCTACTACGGCGTTGGAGACGGAACTTTTGTCGATAGTGGGTTGCACGCTGGTAATGCCTTGATTGAGCATAACTCTGCAGTCGAATCTGATAGCAGTCGAGCTTGTGCCCCCTCCTTCATTTCGAGAACCTTGATCAGTATCGACCTGGATCGAAATGGGAAACCAGAGATTATTCGTTCGGATCCATCTGGTAGATCATTGCAAGCGGCCTACGATCAGGGACTTGATGACGGATTTAATCTTTCTAATAACAGTCCCAATCCCACAGATATTATCTGGGACGATCTGTATAGGCGAGGAAGCTTTGGGGATTTTAATGGAGATGGCTTCACCGATATCTTGGACGTGCGTGGAAGCAATATCCATATTCAATATGGAACACCATCGGTCAGTGAAGGCCGCTTGATTGCGACGAAAAATTCCTTGGGCGGTAAGACTGAACTGAGTTGGGGGTTTACCGCTGAGGGTGACCACGACAATCCAGGGCTGGCCATGAATCTGGAGGTGCTCAACAGTATCAAAGGGGCCAATGGTGAAACAACCTTGCGCTACGCAGGGGGTACTCGCAGCCAGAGAGACTTCAACGGGTTTGAAACCGTCGAAGTAACCAACGATCGCGGAGCTCGAACAGAATATGGGTTTTACACGGATAGAGGACGTAAATTTCGGCCTAAATATGGCGTCCGATACCGACTCGATAACTCTGCCGAGCACGTGAGTGTGTTTATCGACGGTATTCGCAACGATCGTGATTCCTATTCATCCCCTGTTGTTCCTCCATATAACTCGCAGCGATTGCGTCAGTGTGACTATGAGTTGGGTGAGGATAGCATTCAGCTGGCAATCCTTAAGGTTTTGACCAACGAATGTCATCGTTTTGGTGACGATGGCTTCACCGTTCGCGAACCCGTGCTTGACCTCAATTCGCTGCCAGTTGACTGGTGGTCACCCTCCAGTTCACTTAATCGGCGACAGCAATTGTGTTCTGCCTCGTCTGGCATTGGTCGTCCGTCTGGAGCAAGTGGCACCCTCCCACTCTGCTCGACTATCACTCTAGACAACTTAGAACAAGCAACACTGAGTGGGACCGACATCGCTGACCGATTTTTACCAGACCGACGGCTGCAAGCACCGTTGCTCCGACCGGAGCCGAAGAGTGAAGACTATCGGTGGCCGATTCCTAGGGATATTGTTGTCCCACCGATGAGCCCCGTCCCCTCGGGAACTGGAGGCACATCAGGAGAAGCCCAGAAAAAGGGTTATGTCAAAGACTTCTATTGGGCTGACAATAATCACCGTTTGGAGCGGACGGTAAATCATCGCGATATTGCGACTGAACGAGATGATTTGACCACCTCATTTACCTGGGAACAGCCAAGGTCCAACAAACCCTGGTATCGCTTAGTTAGCCAAGAAGTGCGCGATATTGACAGCATTCTTTGGACCCGTCAAACCCGCACTGATTTCGATCGGGCACATTTTGATCGCCCCAAGACTCGTACGGTCTGTGGAAAGAACGGAGCTGAATGTCAAACTACAAAGTATCGATGGAACTCCGATGGTACTCTCCGGCAAAGGCAACATCCCGGCGGGGATACGGAGTCGTGGACCTATGCTGCTTGTGGCAAGATGGCTAGTCATACCGACGAAGCCAATCGGATTCGTCAAATTACTTATGACAACAAGTGCCGTCCGGCGTCTGAATCTTGGCTAGGCCGCACCACTAGCCGTACCTACGATGGATTTAACCGCACCATTGAACTGCGGCAAGATCCAGGAGCTAAGCAGCCAGCGATCGCGAATCGGAGGCTGTACAACAATAGCCCTCGAATTATTGCTGATAGAACCTTTCAAGAGCCCAACCGAGCCTATCTTCGGGAGGGGGATGGTCAGCTGGTCTTAGTGTATTGGGATGAGTATGGTCGCCTGACCCGCCGTGAGCTGTGCGAGGCCAGTAATCAGAATCCTCAAAATATTGCTGAAGCGACTTGTATCGATGTTCCAGTGGTACAGCAGTGGATTGGCTACAGTACCGACGGCCATATTAAAGCCGAGTCTGGGGCCTTCGGAGTTGGAGAACTGTCTCCAACAACCGCTTTTGCCCGAGATGAACGGGGCCGCGCCAGGCTGATCCAGACGCCAGCGCCTAACAGTGCACAGGCAGCCTGGAACAAAACATTCACCGCGTTTGGTCCAGGTTGGCGCAAAATCCAGGATCCGATTAACCGAACTTGGCTAGAGCGCCTCTCGACCCTATCAACTGAATTGGAAATTGATGGCAGTTTGGAGCGTAGGGAAAATCGCAATGCCTTTGGTCTAGTCAACTCTCTTGAAGGGCCGGGTGGGCAGGAAATGCTCTACCGATACAATGGCCTGAATCTTTTGCGACGGGTGAAGGATGTCGATGAAATTGGGTGTTGGCAAAGCAATGGGATCTTTGACATCTGTCAGCGGGGCTGGGACATTGCCTACGATGACCGCAATCGTCCCATTACGAAAATTGACTTTGATGGGATTGGGGAAAGAGTTGTTCTTGACAACGTAGGTCGGATTCTAGAGCGGTATCACGTCAACGGCACCGAGGAAGAACTACTAGACGAGTATCAGTACCGAGATCGCAGCAATCCGCGGCAGGTGCTGCATAAAGACGAAGCTGGCAACCTTTTCAGGCAGCAAATTGATGGGTTTGGTCGAGCGATCAGGGCAGAAGTCCAGAGGCCCGATGGTGAACTGTTATCCACCGCTCAGTGGACGTTTGACGATGCTGGCCATTTAGAAGCCTTGGAAGATGCTAATCAGCGAGTCCATCGCTATCAATGGGATGTTAGGGACTACTTGGTGAGTGAGCAGAGTCCGTCTGCAGGAGAGATCACCTATACCCGCAGCGGCAACGGACAGCTGCTGAGTGAAACGGATGCTGACGGAATCGAGCAGCACTACAGCTATGACTATGCCCGGTTCCTACAGGAAAGTAAGTTGGGCGATCGCACCCTAGAAGCTCTGATTTACGACAATGTGGGGCGGGTCAGTGAAGCCTATCGAGACGGCGTGCGCACAGGGTACACGTTTGATGAGTTTGACGATTTAACCCAGGTCAATTACGGGCTCGATGCAAACGATGCTCCGGCCTCTACTGTGTCTATGGGCTATGACGGTCGCCATCGAATGACGACCCGCCAAACCGCACCAGTTGCCGACAGCACTGCAACTGAACAGTGGGTTTACAACGACTGGGATTTGCCCGACGTCTACACGCCGCCTCGGGGAGGCACCATCACATCTGAGTACGATCGCCGTAGCAATGTTGTTGCGGTGAAGGATGAGGCGGGCTACCGACAGCGCACTGAGTTTGATAGTCGTAATCGGGTTACTCAGGCAGAGGTGCCAGGTGCTGATCCCGTTCTCTATGCCTATGAAGCGGGGGTCGAGCTGCTGGGCCTGACGGGATTATATTCCCAAGCTAGTCGTGATGGCGAAGGCTCAAACACCACCAACTTTTTTGATGCCTTGGGACGGCCTGTGGTCAGCCAGTTCCCCGATGACACTAAGCTGCGATATCAGTACGACGGCACTCAACTGGTGGCCAAGCAGTGGCTGAATGGACTGGGTGAAACGCAGCGAGAAACCCGCTATCAGTACGCTGAAGATACCGGGCGCTTAACTGCCGAACTGGGTCCTGCTAATCCGGCAAATTTTGGTGGGGAGGTTTACAGCACCCAATATGAATACAGTCCTGCGGCTCGAATCCTTGGAGTCCAAACCCCGGGCGAAGTCACTCGCTTTACCTACGATCGCACCTTGGGGTTAACCGAGACCGAACAATACAGCGGTCTAACAGAGCGCTACTTTTATGCAGAGGACTATCCCTGGGTCACCCGGATGGCCCTGGAAGGGACGGACGATACCCGCACCACGGAATATCAGCGGGATAGTGCCGGTCGCACGACTCGAATTGTGACCGGCACGGGTAATCCGGCCCGTAGAGAACGTCAGGTGTTTAGGTCTTTTAATGCCTATGACCAACCAGAGGTCACGATTCACGATGGCGACGACGGCACCAAGATAAGTCAGCGCTGGCGCTATGAACTGGATGGCCTACCCCAGGCCCGCGAAACGGTCGTGGATCGCACCATGATCGGCACGACCCACTGGAACTATTTCCCCAATGGAGTGCTGGAATCGGAAGAATTACCCTCAGGAGCCATCACCCACTATGACTATGGCCCGACCTTCGACTACACCCTCGATCGCGTCTACGATGATGCGGGCACTATCTTTGCCGAGATCAAAAAACGCAATGGTCGGGGGCAAATTGTCTCCATGGATGTGGAGGACAGCCGTCGGGAGTTTCGCTACGACGAGCTGGGCCGCAACATCCGGCGATGGACTCGCGATCGCAATGGCGACCTCCTCAATAGTTGGCAGGCCCAGTTTGATGACTTGGGCCAAATGGTGGAGGAACGGTTCACTGAAGGGGGGGAAACGTGGGGCAACACCTACACATATGATCCGATTGGTCGGCTGATTGCAGAGACCCAGGGGCGCAGCGGCACCACCTACGAATACATCTTAGATCTGGCAGGCAACCGGCTTGCAACCATTGCCACCGATGATTCCAGCACGGCTTCAACCACCTCCATGGCCTATGACAGCAATCTGCTCACTAGCGTGGATGGCGTACCGCTGGCGTATGACAGCTTTAATCAGGTCATCGTCGATCAACACCAAAACCGCTACGATTACACACCCGGTGGTCTGCTCAGTGCCATCACCCACGACAATGGACAGCCCGTTACCGCTAAGTTTTGGCAAGATGCGGAGGGCTTGCCCATTATCCAGCGCATTGTGTCTGGCAGTACCAAAACCACTCGCTATACCCATTGGGATCTGGACCCTGCTGCCCTGCCGCTGGAAATGAGCACCGTTGGAGGAGAGACCGATCGCTACATCACCGCTGATGGACAACTGGTGGCGCGTGTCGCGACGGATGCCAAAGGGAAACAGGTGCGCCGTGATCTGGAGCAAGATGCCACAGGCAGCCTTGAATTTTTGAACGGCACTGCTTTGGGGGAGGCCACGGCCTTTGGCGTTCAAGCCGCCGACCGGGCAGACGGCGATGAATCATTTACGTTCCATCAGATGGAGTCGTTGCCACAGATTCCAGGGATCTATCTCAGCCGTTTGCGGGCTTACGATGCTGAGACCGGGCGCTTTCTTGCACCTGATCCGCTAGGGCTTTATGGAGGGCCGCATCGTTATATGTATGGGGCTGGTGACCCCGTCAACTATGCGGACCCGCTGGGTTTGGAACCTGTCATTATCGATGGGGTGACTTTCGATTTACCAGACAGCACAATTGCGGCTTTACAGAATGTTAGTAAAGATTTCTCGCAGTCATTTATTCCCAACTTTTCACTGCCAAGTTCACCTTGGGCCTGTTCAGCTCCGTCATATTGTCATGGTGGGTCTAGAGTTTTCGAAGGTCCAGGCGATATTTCTGCTTCAGATGCTGATTCTGAGTGGAAGGTAACGTCAATCGAAACACCTGAAGACAGAAATGAGACAATCTTAACTGCTGAAAAAGTTGAAACTACTGAAGGAGTATCAGGCTCAACTGCAGAGATTTTCCAAAATGAAACTACTGGATCCGAGTCAGGCTTAACCGGAGAGAGTTCCCCAAATTTGGACGGCTCTACAAGGTCTAGTGAAACTTTCCAGGGGGCATATGCTGAACAAAGAGACAAATTTTTAGGCGCAGCAGCAGAAGGAATTAGCACTTCTATGGAGGCATATCTGGCCTTCAACATTGGTGTTGCTAAAGGGGTAGCGAATGGTGCTATAGGGCTTGGGAAACAAGGACTCTCAGCATTAGATATGAACTACATAGTTCATAGAGAAGTGATGGGAGCGTTTGGATATGAACCCATTGTTAATTATCAAACCCAAAGTGCGTTTGGAACTATTGCAGACTCGTACGTTGAAAAGCTCCATGAAGGTGAAGGTTTTGGCGAGGCCATTGGGAGCACTGCAAGTGACATTGCCACTGGAGTTTACAACGGAGGAGAGGCGGCGTATCACGAAGGCGTAGATGCGTACCAAGAGGCAATTGCTGGCGATCCCACGAGATTAGCTGGATTGGCTGGTACTGCGGCTGGTGAAATAGGATTCGAATTTCTCACTGGAGGTCTTGGAACTGCTTCTAAAGGCGCTAAATTTAGCAGAGTTGTTGACAATGCAGGTGACGCCGCTAGGCTAAG
>CAZLYS010000138.1:0-8570 GCA_964563415.1 uncultured Halomicronema sp. | reverse complement strand
TATCAGTTCAGGGGGATGCGCGGATGATTCCACCTGAGGAATTTGAGCGGCTGCGTCCCGAAATTGAGTCCAGCATTTTTGATGTACTCGAATAATCGTTAAACTATCCTGCATTATCGTGATCGATTAGACGCGGGCCTAGAGCGAATGGCTGTGACTAGCCCGCCCATCTTTTTTTGGAGAAAGTCATTGATAAACTGGCACACGCACTCAGCTTGCCGCAATTCACAGCAAATAGACCTTTCCTCTGAGCACTGTCCAGCCTTCTCCGAGTTGCAAAAGATGCTCTGACCTCTACTGTGGACGGTTCCCCCACCCATCAGAGACGCCTTGCTTGCCACAGTAACGGGCTAGAATAACCGACGTCAGCACCCACAACTAGCCGATCAGTGCAAAACAATGGCTTCTCGTCTCCCCAAACTCTTGTTTTTCTTTCTGTTGCTGCCACTCGCCTTAGGCATTGCGGGCTGGCAAGGCTGGGCTTGGTGGAGTTGGGCCACAGCCCCCATCACGGGCACTCATGAAACCGAGAACGAAGAGGCTGAAATCGGCGGCGACTCAGTACAAATCCAAATTCCTCAGGGTACCCCTGGTCAACAAATTGGCCGCGATTTAGAGGCGGCAGGGTTGATTCGCTCCCACGTTGCTTGGAATTTATGGAGTCGTTGGCAGAATTTGCGTCAAGACGCAGGTTATCAGGCGGGCACCTATGCCATTTCGCCCACCCAATCACTCCAGGAAATTGCGCTGCAGATTCGTTCGGGTGATGTCTTAGAAACCGCTTTTACCATTCCCGAAGGCTGGACTCGTGAGCAGATGGCCGCCGCCTTTGAAGAACGAGGAGCCTTTTCGGCTCAAGCTTTTTTAGCAGCCACTCAGCAATTACCTCGCGATCGCTTTCCTTGGCTACCTCAAGAGATCCCCCATTTAGAAGGCTTTCTGTACCCCGACACATACTTATTACCGGCAGAGGCAGTGACACCCGAGGGAATCCGCGACTTCATGTTGCAGCGGTTTGAAACCATTGCCTTGCCTCTTTATCAGCAGAGCGATTCCCAATTTTCGCTGCTCGAATGGGTTACCCTTGCCAGCATTGTCGAGCGGGAAGCGGTCATTCCTGACGAACGCTCTGAAATTGCCGCCGTCTTTAATCGGCGCCTGGCAGAGGCCATTCCTCTCGGAGCTGACCCTACAGTGGAATATGGCTTAGGCGTCACCCAAACGCCCGAGCGTCCCTTGACCCTAGCCCAGGTCAACACACCTTCCCCTTACAACACCTATATCAATGTCGGCTTGCCACCCACACCCATTGCCAACCCAGGGTTACCCAGCTTAGAAGCCAGCCTCGCGCCACCGCCTACAGAATATCTCTACTTTGTCGCCCGCTACGATGGCACCCATGTTTTCAGTCGCACCTTAGCCGAGCATGAAGCGGCTCAAGCCCGCATTCGTGATGCCATTGATGCAGGCAATCCGACAGCCGACTGATGCCATTGATGGGTATGCTTTTATTCACTAGGACTTCAAGCATGTTGTCTTCGTTTAGGATGGGAGCCCCAACTCGATGTGCAGTCACAAATTGCAGCCTGACCTAGTGCTGGGTCAACCCGTCTTGGGCATTAACCTTGGCCTGATCAAGCAACATCAGCTGCAGGGCTTAGTGCTAGATGTCGATGAAACCCTGGTGCCCATCCGCGAGTCTGACACGACGGAAGAGGTGAGGGAATGGTTTGCCACCCTCAAGGCTCAGGTCCCGATTTGGCTGGTCAGCAATAACTTAAATGAGTCCCGCATTCGTCGCATCGCTGAGAGTTTATCAGCCCCTTACATTACCGGTGCTGGCAAGCCCTCAAGGCGCAAACTCAGACGCGCTGCAGAAGCCATGCAGTTACCCATGGCGCAAATTGCCATGGTTGGCGATCGCTTGTTTACCGATGTGCTCGCCGGCAACCGCCTAGGTATGTTTACGATCCTGGTGGAACCGATGGTGACCCCGATGGGCAAACCAGGCAAATATCTAGTGCGATCAACCGAAGTTTGGGTCTCTCAAATGTTGGGGGTATCTTTACAATCGAGATGCCAATAGAAAGCCTTAAAGTACTTTTCAAACAGCAACGTAACTTCGCAAAACTTCGTTACATCGAAATATAAAAACAACATTATGAATCATTCGATAAGCTTCGGAATCGGTAATCATGAAATACATAATATGGAGTCGAGCAAATAAAGACTCTAGTCTATAAGAAACGTTGATATAGAGGCGTTGTTCCTGAGTATGGAGCAACGCCTCTTACGTTTTAGTGCTCTAACTGGACCTGCCTACAAGGCTTTTGTTATAAAGCTGTGGCTTCTAAAAAGTACCGATTGAACAGAAGATTCTTTTGGAAGGTGGGATGTTAAAAAACTTTCTCCAAATCTAGAAGATTTTCCCTATGAACAGGCAAGGTAATCTTGCAACGCCCCTTTTGCGCCTCTGAAAGCAAAGGCTTTCAGATTTAGGCAACCTCCCAAGGCTGCGAGGTCATCGTTTGCCAAGATGCATTCTCAAGGATCAGCCAATCTGCTTATCCAGCTCTTAAGACCTGAGGATGAATCAGCGTTGGACCCTTTGACCACAACCAAGCAGGCTGTCACTGCTGTATTGTCAGCATAATCTCCGCAGGCCCTAGTTTTCGTTAGATATCTGACGTAGACTGCCTCTGTAGCAGTCCTCGCCTGTGGTCAGGTAGTAAGCGTTCATGAATGATTGTTGGCATTGGCATCACGAAACTGAGCATCCCTATTTGACCACAGAACTCCTCGATCGCTGGCCCCACGGATTTTTCACTCGCGCATCTTGGCCTGCCCTACCAGATAAATTGAGTCAGCAGTTGAGTGATGCGGGTGCGGTTTATCGCGTTAAGCAAGTGCATGGTAATCAGGTTGTCACGCCGCAAGATTTACTAGCTAATACCAACCACTCAGAGACTTTGCCGTCGGCAGATGCGGTGATGAGCATTGCCCCGCAGCAATCTGTCTGGATCTGCACAGCAGATTGTACCCCGGTCTTAATTGCCGATGAACAAACTGGACAAGTGGCGGCAATCCATGCTGGGTGGCGTGGCACAGCGCTCCAAATCGTGCCTGCCACGATCCAAAAAATGCAGGCCCAGGGAAGTGAGTTGCGCCATTTGAGAATTGCCATGGGACCGGCGATCGCGGGTGATGTGTACCAAGTCACCACCCATGTCGCCGCCGAAGTGGGGCGATCGATCGCTGGCATGCATCCAAAGCTTGAGGACTTGCCAGAAGCAGACTTAATACATCAATTACAAGCCTTAGACAATCCCCCGGTGCTAGCCGACCCCACACCAGGTCGAGTCAAGCTGGATGTGAGGCGCATCAACGCTTTACAACTGACTGCACTGGGCATTGACACTGAGCAGGTCGCCCTTGCCCCACACTGCACCTTTCAAGAACCTGAGCGCTTCTTTTCTTACCGTCGCACTCGTGAAAAAAAGGTGCAATGGTCTGGCATTGTCAGTTGCTAAGGTCTTTCGTCGTCTCCGAATTCGGAACTGCTGGAGGCCGATTCGACGATTGACCATTGGTCGTAATGTCATTATCGCGATCGCGATAATGACCCGAACTTGGCAGATTAGCGTCCGGGTCCACAACAGACGGATCAGGGGGAGGAGCCTCGACGACCTTGGTCGGTAAGGGGACATCTTCCACTGCCGGCAGCGTTTCAACATTTAAGGTGACCGGACGACTGCCCCCGGAGAGTCGCTGTAGCAGCTTCGGCTTGGGATCATGGAGGAGATAAACCAGACGGTCTCCCGGCTTCCAGTCATCTTCTATCAGCGACACCCAGATGCGATTGTTGCGCTTCAGCAACAAGGGAATGAGTTCTCCACTGCGAATCAAGGCACGCAGGTGCGCCCGTTGCATGAGGGCCCCATCTGAGCGTAGAACCGTCTCGCCCAGCCGCACTGCACCTGCCCGCAAATAGCTATTCCACAGTTTGAGAGCGATCGTCGTGGAAGTAACAGCCTTACCCACAGCCACTTTGGGAGAAGTCGTACTTTTCTTGACGTTGGCTTTCTTGTCTGCACTGTCTTTGTCGATATCTTCCTTAGGCATGACGGCGACAATGCGTGGCAGTTGAAATTCTTCCTGTGCCTGCTGTGCCACCACGACGTTCACATCACCATTGTTGGTAATTGTTAGCAGGGTAGCTGCCGCCGTAATTCCTGCTTCCTCTAAGACCGCTGTATCGAGGGCACTGTTCACAAAGACAGGCAAATTAGCTTTTTGAGCCGGCTCGCAGGCCTCTGGATTCGTGTCAATCAGCGTTACGATTTCGCCACTTTCTTGAAATAACCGAGCAATTAACAAACTGAGGGGATTACAGCCCACAATCACGGCTCCACTGCCCTCTCGATGACCGGTCAAGCCTAATCCTCGGGCCAACAAACTCGCCGTTAGCCCCTGCGTCAAGACTGTAATAATAATGGTCAAAAACACTAGGGCTTTAATGGCATCACCACCACTGATGCCGCGTTCAGTCAATAAAATCGCAAACAGCGACGCCACCGAAGCCGAAACGATGCCGCGCGGGGCAATCCAACTCAGGAAAATCTTTTGCCGCCAGTTCAAATCGCTGGGGGCAGTACAAACCATAATGTTCAGCGGTCTTACTACCACCATCAGTACGGCCACTGTCAACACCGCCCCGCGCCCCAAAGCAAAAATACTCGCGATCGAGAGGTCAGCAGCCAGCAAAATAAATAAGACTGACACTGCGAGAATTGTGAGCTGTCCTTTAAATCGCCTCAGCAGACGCTCATCAGGAATTGACAGCGCCCGGAGCACAATACCAGCGACCACTGCTGTCATCAACCCTGATTCGCCTTGAATTTCTTGGGCAACGCCGTAGAGCCCCCATAGACTGGCTAACACGACCAAATTGCGGAGTTCCTCTGACAGAAACTGGGTTTGCTTCAGAAAAACACCCAGTAGTAGTCCACCCAGACCGCCGATCAGAGCCCCTGTTCCCAAACGAACCGTTAAGCCTGTGATAATCAGGAGCGGATCGGCATCCCCATTCAAAATAATGTCGAGAACAACCACCGCTAAAATCGCCCCAACCGGGTCGATTAGCACCCCTTCGCCCTCTAGCAAGGTGGCGACTTTACGATCTACCGAAACTTGTCGCAATAAAGGGTTGATCACAGTCGGGCCAGTCACCACCACCAGAGAGGCATAGAGAAAAGCCAGCGACCAAGGAAACTCACCCAACCAGTGAGCGGCCATACCACCACCGAGGAGGGTCACAAACACGCCTGTGGTCACCAAGTTACGGAGACTGTTAGAAACTTTGTCGAGTTCTTTAAGCTCAAGGCTGAGGCCACCTTCAAAGAGGATCAGGGCAACGCTTAGGGAAACTAAGACCTCCAGCCCAATACCTAGATCTGAAGGGCGAATCAGACCCGCCCCATCAGACCCGAGACCAATCCCAAAGAGGAGTAAAAAAATAATGCTGGGAACTTTGAGGTACTCCCCAATCACCTGTGCACTAATCCCCGCCAGCACAGTCAGGACAATTTGAATCGTGATCGCAAATGAGTTGTCCATAGGTGTTGCGCTGCCCTGAGCAACTGAACGGTTAACGCCAGTCAATTAGGGAACAGCACCCCACACATTCTGCAACGACATTACCGGCTGTCATGGGGCTCACCGGCAATTTATAGCCTATTGATTGAGGTCTCACAAGTACAAATCCACATTCTTCAATACCAGTCAATTCCCATAAAAATTTGTTTTATGGTGTCTAGAGGCCAGTCCAACCCACATGAAATTTCGACTAACCTCACTGGCTTGAGGTTTTTTTCTATCAGCGATCGCTGACTCGACTGATCATCACTTTCCACAAAGTCTATCTAGCATAACATCTGATTTCCATCGCTCTATGGGTCGTACCAGGCCGTGATGGTCACCCAGTCAATACAATTCACGTCAAACTGTCTGCTTCACGCAGCACCACACCGTCTCCATGACAGACTTTTTGCTCACATGAGCACCGCCACAGATGAGTTAGCGTCTCACTCAAGGGCTAACAGACTGCATCGGCAGTGAGAACCACAGCTTCATTACAACAGCGGGCACAGAACAAAGATTGACTGCCAAATATCTCAGTCAAGAGACGATCTCCCACCACACCCCTGTTATCGAATGAGTAAGCGATAATAAAGCCCTAATCTCATTGCCTGCCTTTATCATCAATTACCTTATGTCGGCTTTTATTCGCCCTGACCTGAAAGCTTTTGCTGCCTATAGTGCTCATGCGATGGCAACAGACACAGTCGTGCCCACAGCCATCGATCATCTCGATACCAATGAGTCATCGTATGATTTGCCTGCCCCTTTAAAAGAAAAGCTCGCCTGGGAATATCAAAACACCCTACAGGCCAACCGCTACCCCGATGGTCGACATGCAGATTTAAGAGCGGCGATCGCTAACTATGCTAATCACTCAGTTGCATTATCGAACCTGACCGTGACGGCTGACTGCGTTACGGTGGGGAATGGTTCAGATGAGTTGATCCGTTCGCTGTTGATTGCGACGTGTGTGGGCCGCTCAGGCGCTATCTTAGTCGCCGAGCCAACTTTCTCAATGTACAAAATTTTGGCACAAACTTTAGGCGTTGAAGTGATTACAGTCGGGCGTGATGAGACGACGTTTGAGGTTGACACCACCGCCGCTCAGGCGGCGATCGCTAATCACTCAACGCCCGTACGCTTAGTTTTTATGGTGTCGCCTAATTCACCTACAGGCAATAGTTTGACAACAAATGAGTTGGACTGGTTACGCAGCCTGCCGACCGATGTCTTAGTCGTCGTTGATGAAGCTTATTTTGAATTCAGCCAGACAAGTACGTTATCTGACGCCCTCACACGTCCAAATTGGCTCATTACCCGCACTTTTTCTAAAGCGTTTCGGTTAGCGGCCCATCGCATCGGCTACGCGATCGCCCAACCTGAACTCATTGCAATCCTCGACAAGGTACGCTTGCCCTATAACTTACCTAGCTTTTCCCAGGCTGCAGCTCTGACCGCACTCCGGTATGCTCCAGAGCTTTTGGCCGCAGTCACCGAGGTGCAAGCCGAGCGCGAGCGCTTAAGCCAAGCGTTTAAAGCATTGCCCAATTTTCAGACTTGGCCCAGCACGGCCAACTTCATCTACGGTCGTCCAACTGTTCACAGCCTGGACAATCTATTTCAGAAGCTCTATCAACAGGGCACCCAAATCCGACAAACAGGTGGTGGATTGCGCATCACCATCGGGACTCCAGCAGAAAACAGTCGCACCTTAGCCCATCTGGATCAAGCACTCACTGGCTAATTTGCCTACTGGCGACGCGCTTTCCTCACCGTACTAGGAAATACGCCAACCAGCAGTGAAAAAGCTTCGTCAGGCACACTATCAACAATTGCCTGATCAAAATAAGTTTTAAACTGCTCTAAAATCATCTGTGCCCGTTCAACCGGGATGGGCTTGTCAGTGAAGTTTTGAGTCAAGCGCACCCACTGCAAGCGAATCCGAATGGCCTTTTGTTGTTCTTCATAAGATTTGGGTTCGACTAAAGACAAATTACCCAATGCGGCAATGGATTCGCACCTCTCATCTAGAGCTCCGCCAACAGCTGCACCAGGACCGGCGAATTCGGCATGAAATTTTTTATAAACAACGATGCCGTTGCGTCGTCGGCTATTGACGACCCAAAGCTTGCCGCTGTTAATTTTGTCCAAAACGATGTCCGTATCGGGGTGCTGCTTCACGGGAGGGGTAGCCACATCGTCTCGATAAGTTTGGGGCATAGTAGCAAATTTAGAGCAATGGGGGCTGATAGCAAGTAACCGTCACACGTAACCAAGACAAAGTCAGAAGCGGCTTTTTAAGCTTGACATTAATAGCTTTAAAATTTCTCTACTTAAAGTTCAACCCTATTTTAGGGGACACAGTCTTAAAAACAGGTTGGAACACCGTACTATCTCTAAAGCTGTTGTAAAGTTCTTGTCAAAATCCAATGATTTCTATGTGAATCTGCCGACACTCTCCGTATGTCCGTCAAATGGTATACATTTTGGCCCGTTTCCACCCTGGACCAAAGTTACAAGATCATTATGAGTCGACTATAGGCAAACCTGATTGATAAGAGCCTCACCAACCTGCACTTGCAAGATTCCGATGAGGCTAGAGAAAGCTGCTAGAACCAGCGACAGACAGGCGTTTTAAACTCAATTTAAGTTACTTCAATCAACCACAACACATCCGGATTAAGGGAAACTTCCCTCCGAGAATTTGCGGTTATATTGCCCGTTAGGCAACCCTTAATAACATTGATTGCCCAGGCAACCCGATCAAGTTGTGAAGCATTAGTTGTGGATTAAGGCCTTATAACAACCTAAGGCCGCTTGGGCTAAGCGACCTTAGGTTGACCATCTTCAATTCCCTCAAACCCAGCCCCAATACTTAGGGTTTCCTGAAAAAATCTGAACCCGTTGTAGGTCAGAGCTTTAAGCCCTAA
>CAZLYS010000137.1:0-8576 GCA_964563415.1 uncultured Halomicronema sp. | reverse complement strand
GGTTGTTGGTCGTTGAGTTGCACGAGGGCATCTAAGCAGGCTTCCAGGGCCGCTGCAAACTCATAACGAGTTACCAATTCATCACCCCGAAAAGTGCCGTCGGGATAGCCTGATAAGCACCCGTAATCCTCTGACAGAGTACTGACAGCGGTGTAGGCCCAGTGATTTGGCGACACATCGGCAAAATTACCTGGTGGGAAAATTTGTGCCAGATGTTGACCGCTGGGCTCAGCCCTTGATGGTAACGGGGCAGATAACGCGGGCAGCACTAAATCTGACATAGAACGGGTTGGCATTACGCTTTCACTCGCGATCGCCAAAGGAGCAATCATCCCAGCAGTACAAACTGACAATCCGAGAGAGAGAAGAATTCTTGCCATGAGTCGCTCCAGATTGACGGCAATAGTGCTTAGTTTAACGAAATCGATAAGTGCAATGAACAAACATGCAGTTGCCTTCAGGATGAATGGTAATAGGCGGGGCGCTAGAAAGCATAAATGAATGTCGAGGGCGTTGACCTTCAATGAATGGTAATATGCGGGACGCTAGAGAGGGCAACGGTCACACAGTGGCATAGGAGGAGCGGTGATGAATAGTGGATTTCAGGTATCGGTACCGGCAACAACCGCCAATATTGGCCCTGGGTTTGACTGTTTGGGAGCGGCGCTCACTCGCTACAACCGCTTCACCTTTGCCCCGTTGACGACGACAGACCGACTGCAAATCGAGGTTCAAGGACCTGATCAAGATCGGGTAACTACCGATGCTTCAAACCTAGCCTACGTCGCCTTTCAAAAATTCTTTCAAAAAATCAATCAACCCATACCGGCTCTGAACCTGCGAATTGATCTGGACGTGCCCTTAGCACGCGGTATGGGTAGTTCTTCAACCGCAATTGTCGGGGGTATCTTAGGCGCTAATGCCATGGCCGGAACCCCCCTAGATGCATCGGCATTGGCAGAGTTGGCAACAGAGATCGAAGGACATCCTGACAATGTGGTTCCGGCCTTGCTGGGGGGCTGCCGCTTAGCGACTGTTGATGATGCAGGGGCAGCGACGATCTGCCAAGTTGCCTGGCACTCAGAGGTCGTCCCAATTTTGGTGGTGCCTGCTTTCGAAATTGCTACTGCTAAAGCTCGGGAAGTACTGCCTGACAGCTATTCTCGAACCGATGCCGTATACAATCTGGGCCATGTGGGTTTGCTACTACAGGGATTGGCAACGGGTAACGGTGACTGGTTGCGTACCGCTATCGGCGATCGCATTCATGAGCCCTATCGTAAATCTCTGATTCCTGGCTATGACGAGGTTGCTCAAGCCGCTCGGGAAGCTGGGGCATACGGGGTCACGATTAGTGGTGCCGGTCCCACCCTTTTGGCTTTAGGGAGTGCTGACCAAGCCGCCGCGATCGCTGCTGCAATGACAACGGCTTGGCAACAGACCGGGGTCGAAGTGGTAGATGCACAGCCCCTACAGATCGACACAATCGGAGCAACCGTCACAAAGCTCCACTCGACTTAGAGGCTGTTTTAAAGGGGGCACTTCGTGTGGCAGAGGCTACCTGAGCCAATTTCGAGCAGGTCGCAAAGCCCATTCCACCGTAGGAGTCCTGAGTGGTTCAGGTAGCCAAATCCAGTCCAGAAGACTTTTCAAACTCACTGGCTCATTAATCGGCTTGAGTGTAAAAGTCCGAGTCAGAGCACAAGAATAAAGATCTTACTGACGAGTGATTTTAGGGCTTGGAATTTGCTTCATCTGCAGCACCCGGACTGAATAACGACTCCCAACGCCATTTATGGCACTGAGAAGCCGATCGACCGTCTTAGAGGCATGGCTGCAGTGGGTGCAGTTGAGGTCCGAATCCGATCATCGTTAGCTCCCAAAGTAGATACTTATCGCATAACTACTTAAGTAAGCAGCTTTCGGTAGCTAAATATACAGAGATCTCCTGGTAAACCAGCCTGACCCTTTGACTCAAGGGGATGTAAGTCAACATCTGATTGAGCAAGCTTCACATAAATCCCCTCTGTTTAGGCACTTTTGGCAACTCACCTTCACACTTAAATGCCAATTTTTTCTGATGTTTCAAGACACTCAATCCAGATATGTTGAGACTGTTCAAGGGCAATCGATGCGGGCTGTAGCCCTTGCTCTATCAAAAACTGTCGTATTCAGAGTTGAGTTTCACATCATCATGCAATTTTCTTCCTGGAATTCCAAATTAGCGCTAGCCGGTTTGACTGTAGCTGGGGCCTTTGCGTTACAGCAGCCGATGCAAGCTGCGAGCTACACAGTAGATGACTTCTCTCAGTTTGGCGCGGGCGAAAGCATCGAAGGCATGGGAACAGTGCATGAACTGTTAGACATTGATGCTATTTACGGTGAAGCCGTCGCCATCTTTGAAGGTGGAGCTAAGGCCGAAGGAGAAGCCGGTTGGGGAGTCAAGGAGAATGACACCTGGTCCTACCAGTCTAATACTGGCACCAGAATCAACGGTGGCACCTACTTAGGCGGCTTCTCCGAAGTTGGCACCAGTAAGAATTCTCGCAACAACAGTTTCCGGTTCACCTTCAAAGATGGGTTCGTGGCTTCTGATTTCTCCCTGTTGATGCTGGATTATGGTGATTACAACGCGTTTGGCGCAGGCGAACATAACGTCTATTTGACTGCCTTTAGTGGTGATGAGGAAGTGAGCCAATCCGTTCTATCTGGCAATGGGAAAGAAAACCAGGGAGATGCGACGGCTGGAACTGACTCATCGGCCACTAGATTTGGTCGCACCAATCTCTCCGTTCAAGGCGAAGGCATTACTCATGTTGAACTCACTTTTGACTTCATGAAAGGAGACAATCTCAACGAGAAGTCTTTCGATCCTTTCTTGGGCTTTGATAGCTTGAGCTTCACCGCTGCCGAGGCAGATGTTCCTGAACCAGCTTCGGCCCTAGCGGTTTTGGCCGTGGGTGCTGTCGGGACTGCGGCTCTAAAACGCAAAAAGACAGCCTAAATGCTCGGCAATGAAATGGAGTTAAGCGAGTTTCATTAAGTGATTTGACTCCCTACCGTTCTCATATTGAGCAATGGTAGGGAGTTTTTGCTATGCGCCTAATAACTGGGGAATCAAGACACTGGCAAATTCGTACACGTGATGGCCTAGAACTGTCATCGCAGAACGAGTAATCGGCAGGCTATCAATCACCATGCCTGCAGAGAGGGCCATCATATAAAGGATGGAGTATTTGAACAGTGACTTAGCCTGGTCGCGATCGCTCGGCGTTTGCAACAGCACCCAAGCTTTTTTCAGAAAAATCCAACCCAGGTAAAGGGCGATCGCGGCATACACCCAACCGGTAGCCTGTAGCGGCACCGTCATGAGCAGCGTAATTGGCACCAACACCAGTGTGTAGGCCCAAATTTGCTTGGCGGTCGCTTCATCCCCGACGACTACCGGCAGCATGGGCACGCCCACCTTAGCGTAATCGTCTTGAATCACTAGCGCCAACGCCCAAAAGTGAGGTGGCGTCCAAATAAAAACAATGGCAAAGAATAGCCAAGCCGCCCAGCTCAACTCGCCAGTCACCGCAGCCCAACCCACCAACGGCGGAATGGCCCCAGCGGCTCCGCCAATCACGATGTTCTGAGTTGAGGAACGCTTGAGCCAGTGGGTGTAGACCCCCACGTACACGGCAATCCCCAACATTTCTAAAACCGCGCTGAGCACGTTACCCACCATGGCTTGCAGGGAAAAGGCCACGATCGCTAAAGCAACGGCAAAGATCAGAGCATCGCGTAGTTGAATGCGCCCCGAGGGAATCGGCCGATGGCGAGTCCGCTCCATGTCGAAGTCAATGTCGCGGTCATAGATACAGTTGATGGACTGGGCTGACGCAGCCGCTAGTGCCCCGGTCACCAACGTCACAATGAGCAGTAACGGGTCGACCGTTCCCTGAGCCGCAACTAGCATGCTGGCGGCAGTCTCAATCAACAATAGCGGAATAATTCTGGGCTTGGTGAGTTGCCAATAGCTGCGGCAAACCTGCCAAAAGCTTTCGTGATGAGGAGTAGGACTCTGCCAAGTGGGAGAAGTCTGCATATGCAGGTAAATCCTTAATGAGAAAGTATTCAAAAAGCAAGATTGAAAGCCATTACGTCGGCTAGGGCATCACAGCGTTGAGGAAACCCGCACCGGTTCGCTAACGGCAGCGTTTACAGTTGCTATGCGATCGCGCCAAGCCAGGACGGTAAAGGCTGTCAAGGCTGCCGTCAGAGTCGCGCCGACCGTATGGTGGGTCACAGTCAATGGTTCGACCTGTAAGTGCAGTTGCAACGTGGCAATCCCTAAAACAATTTGCACCGATAACAAGGTGCCAATTAGCAGCGTGAGTCGCCGTAACCAAGGATGCAATGCAGGGGTCCGCCAAGCCATCAGCAACAGCACCAAAATGGCGATTGTGGGGGGGACAACACCAATCAAGTGACTATCCATTACCTGGCACAATTGGTCACCGCCTAAGCATTGGTGGGCGGCCCAACGAGAGCCGACAAGTGCTCCGAGTAAACATTGCAGATAAACCAGTCCAGTGGCGATCGCTCCAACCATCGGCAGTTTGCCTGCGGTCCCCAAAGCCTTATACGGCGTCAAGCAAAGCCCCATGACCAACAGCGTCAGCAAAAAGGCTAAAGCGGTACCTAAGTGGGCTGTGACAATATCGAACCGGAGCAGTTCAGTGACCGTTAGACCACCCAACGCACCTTGCACCACAATCAAACACACGGCACCGACTGTCGCCCACGGTAGCCAAGCGGGCACATCTCGACGACACCACCAAGCCTGCGCAGCTAGCCAGATCGACATCAGACCAATCAACGAGGCATCCATGCGGTGAAACCACTCCAAAAAGACTTGGAGGTTCATTTGCTGACTCGGTACGAGCTGGCCATAACACAACGGCCAATCGGGGCAAGCCAACCCGGCATTCATGACGCGGGTCGCACTGCCCACTGCCATCAGCGCTAGAGTCGCGATCGCTAACTTCCAAATCAGTCGACGGAGGCGAATCGGAGCGGCAAGTCGCTGTTCAACGCCAAGAGGGCGTTCGCGGCGAGAAGGACTATCAAAGGGAATGTTGGCTGACATATGAAATTAAACGTGCAATCCAGAATCCCTTGCCCCGACAATTACGAGGTATCAACTATGGCTGACCTAGTCGAAATCATCCGGGGTGGATTGGTATCACTTTAGAAAGGGTGATTTTAATTCCTTGAAAGCTTTAGGGTTTTCTTCGGAATCCATTACACAATTCAATAAAACTTGTAACGTTTTCTGAAGTTAGCTTTTGGCATTGTATTCACGGTGACAAGACAATCCAGATGAAATCGTCCGCGCTGTCTGCAACCTCATCCAAAACTCCGTTTTAGTGCTTCGTTATGCTTGTCAGCGACCGTCTGCAGCTATTTAATTGGGTCGTAACTTTCCGTAAATCTTGTCGCTTCGATTGATTTTTAATCTTGCTTCGATATTTTTAGGAAATCTGTGAGCAAATCCTCAGGTTGGCTCCTGTTTCTGATACGCAGTCTCTTGACAAAACCGACTTATCTCTAATCCTGAGCAAACCTAATCCTGAGCAAACCTATGTCCACCCCCTTTCAGCAACTTAAAGACAATTTCCGTCAGCTTGGAAAAGACCTGCCAGCAGACGCTTTACAAACCGCGCAGTCCACTCTGCAAGAGTGGGTGGCGGCTAATGCGGGTGCGATCGCAGAAAAAAAAGCCCCCGCCGAATTCAACGGCACGATGATGAAGTGGTTCCACTGGTACCTAGAACCTGCTGGCCCCCATTGGCAAAAGCTCAAGCAAGACGCCCCAAAGCTGTCCGATGCTGGCTTTACCGCTCTTTGGTTGCCTCCCGCCTACAAAGGTATTGGTGGCAGTTATGACGTGGGTTATGGCGTTTACGACATCTTTGATCTGGGCGAATTTGACCAACGAGGTACCATCCGCACTAAATACGGCACCAAAGACGAATATGTCGATGCCGTACGCACCTGTCGCCAAAACGGCATCCAAATTTATGCAGATGTGGTGTTTAACCACAAAATGGCCGCTGACTATGAAGAAGAATTTGACGCGATTCCCTACGATCCCCAGAATCGCAACCACGCCTTAGGGGGACCGCGCAAAATTAAAGCCTGGACGGGTTTCGACTTTCGCGGCACCAATGGTGAAGGGGGGCGTGGCGACCAATATTCCAGCATGAAGTGGCACTGGTATCACTTTGACTCGGTCGATTACAACAGCGCGGATCCCGAGTTCAAAGCAGTTTGGAAAATGGCCGACAAAAGCTTTGAGACCAAGGTCGATCTAGAGCGGGGTAATTACGATTACCTCATGGGCAGTGACCTCGACATGAATCATCCCGAGGTGAAGGGGGAACTGGAGCACTGGGGCAAGTGGATGCTGGACGATATTGGGGCCGATGGCTTTCGGCTCGATGCGATTAAACACATCAATGGAGATTTCTTTAATGAATGGCTCGATCAGTTAGAAGCCCACACGGGACGCGACCTGTTTTGCGTCGGCGAATATTGGACCTATAACTTTGGCACCCTGAGCTGGTACATCGGCAATGCGGGAGGCCGCCTCAACTTATTTGATGCCCCGCTGCACCATAACTTCCACAAGGCGAGCAAAGCGGGTGGTCACTACGATATGCGGCAAATCTTTGATGGCACCCTGATGAAGGAACTGCCTTTATTTGCCGTCACCCTCGTCGAAAACCATGACACACAGCCGCTCCAATCCCTAGAAGCCGTGGTGGAATCATGGTTTAAGCCGATGGCCTATGCCATGATTTTGCTGCGCGAACAAGGCTATCCCTGTGTCTTTTACGCCGATTACTACGGCGCTCACTACAAAGACAAAGGCTATGAAATCTGGATGGACTCGCACCAGTGGATCATCGATCGTCTCTTGTTTGCCCGCACCCACTTTGCCTACGGCCCCCAATACGACTACATCGATCACTTCAATACCATTGGCTGGACTCGCCTGGGTTCCGAGCATCATCCTGAGGCCATGGCGGTCATTCTCAGTGATGGCCCTGCTGGTCACAAATGGATGGAAGTCGGCAAACCTCACAAGGCGTTCTACGACATCACCGGCCACATCAAAGAGCCGATTTACACCAATGAGCACGGTTGGGCTGAGTTTCGCTGTAACGGCGGCTCGGTTTCCGTTTGGGTCGAAGCAAATCCGCTGCTGTCTCAGCTAGAGGGCATTGAAGTGGCTTAGACCATTCGGGTGGGCACTGCCCACCCTACCTCTACTACTGCTGTATAGATGTTGGAACTAGGGAATACCTTGCAGGTCTGACGTTGAATGTGTGGTTAGAAAGATCATAAGGAGAGCTAGTGCAGTCTTTCTTTGAACATGAACTCAAGAGTTACCAGCAAGAGATAGATCGCTTATCAAAGGACCTTGAGGCTGCGAAGAGCGAGTGGCACCAGCCCGACTTTAACTTGACCCATTTCTCTTTTGGCACAAGCAACCGCGGCAACTTTCTTGCTGTGGGACTGTGCAGCCTCGTTGAGATTCAGCTGCATGAGCTTACTCTCGATAGAGAACAACATCTCTCAAATAAGATCGAGAGTCACTCAAGAATGGGCCTTTTGAAGGTCGTCAACTATCTGAAAGACATCAAGGCAATCCCCTTCGGGACACTCCGCCAATGGGATGACTTCAATGCTCTTTATACCGTCAGGAACCTGATTGTCCACGGGTATGGAGGGCTTATTCCTCCGAGTGATGAAGAGAAGTTGAGCAAAGCGCTCAAGAAGTTAAAAATGACAGAGGCGTTCGCTACTAAGCGCATTAGGCTCAACCCGAATCACCTCCAGATTTCGCATCAGATCGTCAAGGAGGTTGTCAGCAGCGTCACCATAGTAACTACCTAACAAGCGCCACTCCACGACACTACTTAACCACTTAGCCGTTAGGGAGCCATATTTTTCTGTGAGTAACGGCAGGCGTTCCCACGATCCAGACATTAATCGGCGTCAAGAGTTCCAGCCTATGCTCAGGAGAAAACGCGCCCTTGCAAGTAGTAAAGCCAAAGTCGAAAAGCTAGTGACTTGTAAGGACGATGATTCTAAACTCAGATCTGCCACCCGAACTGGAGCAGTACCTCCTGCAAGAAGTTGAGCAGCAAGGCCTTTCGGTTGAGGCCGTTTATCTTACAGCTTCTGACGAAAACGGTTCAACTCAGGAAAAAGGAATCTGAAGCCGTTGATATACTACAGCCTAAGGCAGCGATCGCCCTCAGTTTTTAGTTAGGGGAAGGCCATCAAAAGCATTGAGAGCAACTAATGCCAGGCTCAAAATCAGCACCACAACAGCAGGCGTAATTCCCTCAGACAGGGGAATCAAGCTGAGCGAAAGTAAGGCCAGGAGCGATCGCAGAATGATGACCCGTTTGGGCAGGCTGGCTGGAGCTGCCCACTGAAGCGTCGTTACGCCGAGCAAAAAAAAGGCGAGGCCGCCGCAGAGCCACGGTCCGGGGGTCGCTAAGAGACGGCGATCG
>CAZLYS010000136.1:0-8620 GCA_964563415.1 uncultured Halomicronema sp. | reverse complement strand
GATGAAATGTGCGGTGGGGGCTTTTTCCGCGATTCCATTATTTTGGCAACCGGAGCCACGGGGACAGGTAAGACTCTACTGGTCAGCAAGTTTTTAGAGAATGGTTGTGCCAGCGGTGAAAAGGCGATTTTGTTTGCCTATGAAGAGTCGCGGGCTCAGTTGCTCCGCAATGCCACTTCTTGGGGCATTGATTTTGAGGATTTGGAACAGCGCGGTCTCCTCAAAATTCTCTGTGCTTATCCCGAATCAGCTGGTTTGGAAGATCACCTGCAAATCATTAAGTCACAAATCTCGCAGTTCAAGCCTTCTCGTATTGCGATCGACTCGCTATCTGCCCTTGATCGGGGTGTCAGCAATAGTTCGTTTCGACAGTTTGTCATTGGCGTTACGGGTTATGCCAAGCAGGAAGAGATCACGGGCTTCTTCACCAATACGACAGAACAGTTTATGGGGCTCCATTCCATCACGGAGTCACACATTTCGACCATTACAGACACCATCTTGATGCTGCAATACGTCGAAGTGCGGGGTGAGATGTCTCGGGCTCTCAATGTCTTTAAGATGCGGGGATCTTGGCACGATAAGGGCATCCGCGAATATCAGATTACAGATGGCGGCCCTGACATTAAGGATTCCTTCCGCAATATGGAGCGTGTGATCAGTGGCTCACCCACACGCATTGCCGTAGACGAGAAAAGTGAACTCTCACGAATCGTGCAGGGCGTTCAGGACGAAGACGTCTAGCACAGGGAAACTGTGCCAAGCATCCTCTCTGTGAATTCTGCGGTCAGGTAAGCCACACTAATTGGCAGTGACGATGCTCTTGTTTAAGGAGCCACATCTTTGAGTCTTGGCCAAGGCTGAATCTTGCTTCAAAGCGTGGTGATTACAATTGCCAAGCAATTGTCGAAGGCAGATTGCCCTTCGCGGTAGACTAGGCCTCTGAGCAAGTGTAACAGGGGCTTTGAGAGGGCTAACAAAATGGCATTTGTGATTGGATTACTGATCGGATTAGGGGTAGGGGCAGCGATCGCTTATTTTCTCACTGCCCAGAAAGCAGCGACGCTGTCTGCCTCTGTGCAAGATTTAAAGCGACAGCTAGCTCTGGCCGAATCAGAACACGAACGCCGTCTGCGAGAAGCCACCGAGCAATTGCGTCAAGACTATGCGGCTCAGCCCCCCGCCGCTGCCAAATCTGCGGTAGCTCCCGCCCCGGTCACCAATGCCACTCCTCCAGCAGCTGCGAGTGCCGCTAGCGCCTTCGCTGGGCCACCTCCAGCGTCTGTGGCTCCCACCGAACCGTTACCAACTCCGACTCCCAAATCAGTAGAGGCTAAGCCTGCGATCACACCTACGGTTGCGCCACCAAAGGCACCACCGGCTAGTCAGAGTTCAACGGTGCCCAGCCCCAAGCCACAAACTGCAGTTGCTCAAGCACCGTCAGCCAGCGTTCAGCTAACCCATCCCAATGATTTGCTGGCAGCCAGTTATGCGCCGGATGTCGCCACCCGGCAGGCCGTGGTTCAAGAGATCGCGGCAGCCCTGCCGAACTCAGGAGCTCCAGCCCAGGCTCGTTGGTTGCCCATCTTAGGACGATTGGCCCGCGATGCCGCTCCCACCGTTAGACTGTCGGCCATTCAGGCGCTAGAGCATGTGACTCCGTCGAAACGGTTGCCGTTGCTCCGTCGAGCCTTACAAGATCCTGACCCGGCGGTGGTCAGGGTGGCGAGCAGCATTATCAATCAAACGAAAGGGCATGCCAAATCTCCCCAAGTATCAAAAAAGCGCCGCTTGCCCAAAAACAAGTAGTGTCTGGGTTCGCAGCGCTGATGGAAACTGGATTGAGCAAGGCCAACTCCGGGGCCACCTTCCTATTTGAGCCGCTGCGCTACAAGAGCTGTTAGGCAGCGTTGGCTAGCTTCTTACAGTTTGGCGTGTGAGCCATCACAGAAAGGTGCGTTACCCGTCTGTTTGCACTGGCATAAGGCCACCTGCTTTTTCTCCTCAACTACAAATTTGAGGGGGGTAAACCCAGTATCTTGGTGAGCGCCATTGCAAAACGGCTGGTTATCAGAATTACCACAGGTGCAGTACCAATAGGTTCCGGGCTCTAGCTCCATAACTTTTGGCTGATTAGCCGCAATATTCGGACTTTCCATGATCTATTCTCCTCTTCTTTGAAATCGGGGGCGATCGCCTTAACAGCGATCGCCCCTTGAAACATTGGGAATTCAGACACGAATTCCCAAATCTGTCAGGTCAGCGAGCGTTGATTGCGTAACCTTAGAACTGCCAGGGTGCTAAGCGGCCATGTCAAACAACAGCACTTCGGCATCTTGGCTGACGCCCGTTAGGGTCAATGCAGCTTCGTCAGAGATCGCAGCGCCATCGCCTGCGGTCAAGTCATGACCATTAAGCTGGATCGCCCCTTTAGCCACATGCACCCACGCCAACCGATTCGCTTCTAAATGGTGACTCACAGACGCTGCAGGTTGCAGCACGGTGGCATACAAATTCAGATCTTGGTGAATGGTCACCGAGCCATCGCGGCCATCGCGAGACCCGACTAGTCGCAATTGGTTTTGCTTGTCTTCGGGAGCAAAGTAAGTTTGCTCATAGCCAGGGTCGATGCCGTTTGCCTCAGGTAAAACCCAAATTTGCAAAAAGTGGACGGGGTCGGTCTCTGAGGCGTTGTATTCGCTGTGCATAATACCCGTACCGGCAGACATGCGCTGCACATCACCGGGACGAATGACGGAACCGTTGCCGATGTTGTCTTTATGAGCCAGGCCACCGTCTAGAACGTAGGAAATGATCTCCATGTCGCGATGCCCGTGGGTCGAGAAGCCTTGCCCAGGAGTAACCTTATCTTCGTTGATCACTCGCAAGGTACCAAAGCCCATATGCGCCGGATCGTAATAGTTGCCAAACGAAAACGTATGACGGCTGTCGAGCCAGCCAAAGTTAGCTTTGCCGCGATCGCTGCCAGGTCGAAGCGTAATCATGTGACACCTCCTTGTTTGGCGTCGGAGTAAAAATCATCGATGGGTTTATTATGGAATGATTCTATACAAAAGACAATACTCAATTTGATTGACTATTTGTTTCTTTTTTGGAGACAATTGAATGGATAAATTTGAAAGCATGCAGGCTTTTACCCAAGTTGTGGAAGCCGGGGGTTTTGCCGCTGCCGCCCGCGAAATGGGGCTATCGAGATCGGCGGTCAATAAGCTCGTGATGAATTTAGAAGCCGCCTTAAAAGTGCAACTGCTGCAGCGAACGACCCGTAAAGTGACGCCGACAGCTACTGGGCTAGCCTTTTATGAACGTTGTGTGGCTATTTTGGCGGATGTCGCCGAGGCCGAGGTGGCCGTCTCAAACCTGCAGACAAAACCCCAAGGACAATTGCGGATTAACGCCCCGATGACCTTTGGCAATCGGTATCTGTCGCCGCTGTTAGCACAGTTTTTGCAGCAGTACCCTGAACTACATGTGGAACTGAGTCTGAGCGATCGCTTCATTGACCCCATTGATGAAGGATTTGATGTCACCCTGCGGATTGCCAACCCACCCACCACGAGCAGTCTGATTGTGCAAGTGTTAGCCCCAGCGCCGGTGATTTTGTGTGCGGCCCCGAGTTACCTTCGCGATCGCGAGCCGCCTCAAGTGCCCAGCGATCTGGCCCATCATGCCTGCCTGGCTTACGGTCACCTCGCCACCGACAATCAATGGATTTTGTGCGGTCCCGATGGTGAACATAAGGTCAATGTTCAAGGGCCTCTCTGCGCCAACAATGGCGAAGTTTTACAGACAGCAGCCATTCAGGGGTTAGGCATTACCCTGCTGCCTCGGTTCATCGTGCAGTCTGACCTGGAAACCGGTCGACTGCAACATCTGATGGTCGATTACGCAGCTCCTGAAATTTCTATCTGCGTGCTGTATCCGGTCAATCGTCATCTATCGGCTAAGGTGCAATTGCTGGTAGAGTTTCTGGCACAGCAGCTTGGGGAGGACCGTGTGTGAGGACGGCAGGATAGCAATCTTGTCGGCGGCGACGCAGTTTGTAAAAGTTGTTGATCTGGCTTTTACAGTTGCAGGCACGGCGGCGGTGGACAACTGATGAGCATCGGCTTTTGCGTGCGCGGGTGGATAAATTTGAGGCGCTCAGCATGTAGGAGATAACCCAGATCACTAGGCACAGGTAATTTGGTGGCTGGGGGAACGGCGCGAGGGAGCCCGCCTGGGGCATAAAGCGGATCGCCCAGTAGTGGATAGCCGATCGCGGCCAGGTGAATACGGATCTGATGAGGCCGTCCGGTCAAAATTGTGACTTCCAACAGGGTTTGGTTGGCTCGCCGTTGAATCACTTGGCCCTTGCTGTAAGCCCATTTGCCTTCTGGTGTCGCCGCGTAAATCGTCCCCATAACTGGATACGGTACTGGTCCAATGGGCGTAGTCACCTCAAAGGTATCGGGCAGATCACTCGGCCCAATGAGCGCCCGGTAACTTTTTTGAAACCGGACAGCATCATGCTGACCCTGGCTAGACTGGCGTAATTGTTGGCTTAAGTCAGCCTTGGCTAAGGGCGATCGCGCCAGCAACATTACCCCTGAGGTTCCTCGTCCTAGACGATGCACGGGACTCGGCGGGTTTTGGGGATACCGCAGCTTCAGTTGATGCAACAGGGTGTTTTCAAGAAAGTTGCCGCCGGGGAGTACGGGTAAACCTGACGGTTTGGCGATCGCCACCAAGTCGGCATCTTCATATAACACTGCAAAATCCAATGGGACTTCAGGCTCTTGCCAGGGAACGCGATGATAGGCGAGCTGTTGATTTGCTTGCAGAAGCTGATCGACCTGGGCTGGTTGTCCGTCGATGGTGATCTGTCCTTGCTCAATGCGGAACTGCCACTCTTGGCGAGATGAATGGTGGTAGCGCTGGGCGTAATAGTCCACAAGGGATTGGCCTGCAGCGGTGGTGGGGACGCGATCGCGGTAAGTCCAGCCTTGGTTCATGGAGGGGACAATGGGGTGAAAGTTAGAAGTGTGAGGGTTTGGACTGCGGTTATCTGGTTTCAGGTCTTGGATAACGAAGCTGCAGTCAAGAGCGAAAAGTTGAATACTTTCGGCAGTTAGGCAGCCAGTGTTAAGTGGCACCAAGTCGAATAGCGGCAATGCTTGACCAGCCAGGTATTGATTTTTGTAAGCTGCATTGTGTCCTTAGCCACAAGACGGCGTGCCCCCCCTAAACCACATTGCATAATAAGGCATTCCCTCTATCTGCAAGATGCATGGCTCAACTGTCTCTAACGGCTGCCCCCCCGCTTGATCTCAAGTTTGTACGGGCTCACTTTCCCGCCCTTGCTCAAGGCTGGACATTTTTTGATAACGCTGGCGGCTCGCAGATTTTACAGCCGGTGGTAGAGCGCATAACTGAATTTCTCTACGATTCAAATGTACAGTTGGGGGCTTCTTATCAGGTTTCGCAAGTGGCCTCGGAACGAGTAGCTCAGGGGACTGCCGCGATCGCTCAACTCATCAATGCTCCTGATCCAGACACAGTTGTCCTCGGTGCCAGCACGTCAGCCTTATTCCGCATCTTGGCGCACTGTCTGGGGCAAACCCTACAGCCCGGAGACGAAATCATCGTCACCAATGCTGATCACGAGGCGAACATTACCCCGTGGATGGAACTGCAGCAACAGGGAATAGTAGTCAAAATTTGGCCAGTTGACCCAGAGTCGCTAGAACTGCGGCTCGCAGATTTAGAACCGTTGTTGACGCCGCGCACTCGACTGGTGGCGGTAACTCACACCTCTAACGTGTTGGGAACGATTAATCCCATCCGAGCGATCGCCGATCTGGTTCATGCTCACGGAGCCATGATTTGCGTCGATGGTGTTGCCTATGCCCCCCCTCGCCAGGTTGATGTGCAAGCTTTGGACGTAGACTTTTATGCCTTTAGTCTGTACAAGGTTTACGGTCCCCATCTGGCGATGCTGTACGGCAAGCGGCAGCACCTGCTGGATTTACCGGGGTATAACCACTTCTTTATCGACAAAACGGCGATTCCCTACAAATTTCAGCCGGGGGGCGCTAGCTATGAGTTGAGCTATAGTCTCACGGCAATTCCCCAGTACTTCCAAACATTGGCTCAACACCATTGGGGTGATGACGTGGCTGCGACGCCAGTTAGGCAGATGCAACAGGCGTTTGACCTGATTCAGCACCATGAAGCGGCCTTGAGCGATCGCCTCCTCACCTTTCTCCACAGCAAGCCGAACGTTCGCATCATTGGCTGTCCCGACGCGGATGCGACAAAACGAGTGCCCACCATTTCCTTCATTGTGGATGGCGTCAACAGCGATACGATTCCCCCGCAGATTGACCCGCATAAAATCGGTATCCGCTACGGTCACTTTTACGCCCTGCGCCTGATTCAGGATCTCGGCTTGATGGCCCAAAACGGCGTGGTGCGGGTCAGTATGGTGCACTACAACACGATCGAGGAATGCGATCGTCTCATTGAACTGCTAGATGCCCTCTTTTAAGGAGCGACGGCTGATATCGACTGCTGGATTGACGCGACACAAGCAGATTTCTCACTGCACCGCCTCTGATTGAGGACGCTAATGTGTAAGTCGAGGCTCAGTTTGAGGCCCGGATACGTCTAGCACTGTGGCGTCGCTTGTCGCGAGTGCTTGAGACGACCGATCAACCCAAAAAGAGATGCTAACTGGAACCGGTCATGGGCTTTACGAGCTGAAATTTGGCGTCTTTGATGACTTCTTAAAGGCTGACGATCAAATCCAGGCTAATAACCGATTCTTCTAAATGACTTTATCTCTCACTCTCACATAACGAATTTATGAAGGTCATTCTCTTTTTGCTGCGTTCATCGTGGGTGACAGTCGTGATCGCCGTCCTGGCAGGGGGCTTGAGCGGTGCAGGGAGCGCACTAATGATCGCTGCCATTAACGCCACCATCAGCGATCCTAATCAGGCGACTGGCTGGCTACCGTTCGTTTTCCTGGGATTGGCTGTGACCAACCTGATTTCAGGAAGTAGCTCACAAATTTTGCTGGCCCGTTTGTCTCAGCAAGCGGTATACACCATGCGCCTACAGCTCAGCCATCGCATTCTCGCTTGCCCGCTACGACAGTTAGAGACATTAGGCGCTAACCGAGTGCTGGCGACATTGACGGATGATATTGAGGCGATCGCCAATACGGTCTTAAATATTCCGTTTATGTGCGTCAATCTGGCCCTCATCATCGGTTGCCTCGGCTATTTGGCATGGCTCTCGACAGGGGTGTTTTTAATGACCCTTCTGGTCATGGGGGTGGCGATCGCCCTCATTCAGCTCCTGCTGAATCACGTTTACGCCCTGTTGAAACTGGCTCGTAATCAGCAAGACCGACTGTTCCAGCACTTTCGATCGATCACCGATGGCATTAAAGAACTCAAGCTGCATACGACCCGCCGTGCCGCTTTCATCGACGAAGATTTGGAGACGACCGTCGCGACCTTGCGAGACACCCAATTTCGAGCAGAAAGCATCGCCGCGATCACCACAAATGTCAGCAGTCTGCTGTTTTTTGGCATTTTAGGCGTGCTAGTGTTTGGCCTCCCGAAGTTAACCCCGGTCACGACGCCAGTTTTATCCGCCTATGCGCTCACCCTCACCTATCTAGCAGGTCCCATTGAGAGCCTCGTTACCGTTTTGCCCACATTAAGTCGCGGCAGTGTCGCTCTGAACAAAATTGAGGAGTTGGGTCTGTCGCTGGCTGATCAAGCTGAACTCTCCAACGCCGCCGCCTTTGCCCCACGCCAGTTTCAGCAGCAAGTTGAGTTGCTCGGCGTAACCCACACTTACCATACAGAACGCGAAGGACAGTTCACTCTAGGCCCGATTAGTCTGTCATTTCAACCCGGTGAACTCATCTTTATTGTGGGCGGCAACGGCAGCGGTAAATCGACCCTGGCCAAGCTGCTCGTCGGACTTTACAAACCCGAGTCAGGCCAGGTGCGCTGGGACGGGGAACTGCTAGCCGAAGACAATCGAGACGTCTATCGCCAGCTATTCTCCGCCGTGTTTTCTGACTTTTACCTGTTTGAAAGACTCCTGGGGCTGCAGTTCGAAAAGTTGGATGAACGCGCCTATGAGTATCTCCAAAAACTTCAGCTCGAACATAAAGTTCAGGTCAGCGAGGGTGTACTCTCAACCCTCGAACTCTCCCAGGGGCAGCGCAAGCGACTGGCCCTGCTGACGGCTTATTTAGAAGATCGCCCCATCTACCTATTTGATGAATGGGCCTCTGATCAAGACCCTTTGTTTCGGGAAATTTTTTACAAGCAAATTTTGCTGGAATTGAAGCAGCGCGGTAAAACAGTTTTGGTCATTAGTCATGACGATCGCTACTTTCATCTGGCCGACCAACTAATCAAACTGGAGTATGGTCAACAAGTTAGGCCAGAGATAACTTGATTTTGGAATCCCGCACGAATTAGGTATTGCATAAACATAGAATGCACTCCAGCCTGGAAGCAATGTCGCCCTTGTCAGCTATAGCAAGCCGCAGTTTGATTAGGTCACCCTGGATTGTTGGAACCGCTTTCTA
>CAZLYS010000135.1:0-8662 GCA_964563415.1 uncultured Halomicronema sp. | reverse complement strand
TGATTTTCAGCACTTCTGTTCATCCCCGATAGCTGGGTTAGTTATTTGACACGCTGCGGTCGGCGGGGAGATAAGGGCGATTTATCAAAGCTGACTGCAAAGTGACTGGTCAGCTGCCGCACAGATAGGCCCAAGTTTTGACAGTATGTTGTGGATCCTGATTAGGGCTCAAGCTCATACCAGTCGACTGCACAATGGCTTAGCCGACCGATCTCTAAGCTCCATCGCATTGAAGTCATCGACGGGGGCTATCTAATATGAGTGCACCGTCCCATACCTGCTCTTGTAGGCGCCTAAACAACCCGCAAATATCTGCGGTGGGTTTTCCTGCATAAACCATGTTGGCAATAATGGTCTCTTCTTCTTCGTAAGTCAGTTGACCATCACGAGCTGCTTGCACCATCAGCGCTTCCAGCCTTTGATAAACAGAGACTGTAGCGGTCTTGCTATGGGTATGAATAGTTAACTGTTCAATATTCATAGAGAGCCTCCCAGTATGGAGCCTCATGGTGAGTTGTAGCGGCGTACCATGAGGCGATCTCAACTCTCGTCCCCGTTGCCGTCACTAAGCCCACTTGCAACGACCTAAGTAGGCTACCCACATTGCAGACACTTAATCCTCGGCAATGAGATACAAGAATTGTTTCTCTGTCATGCTATCGATGTTCTCTCGGCCGCATGTTGCCGATTGCGGGGATCACACAGACTGTTTGAGTTCTTTGCAGATATTTATCTGCTGTAGTGTATGGCGACCCTAAAATGAATGTTGGGATCCTCATCCTCGCTGACGGCGGCGCGATGAAGATTTGCGCGATCGCTCTTTACCCTTTGGCGGTGTGCGATGGACTCCAAAATATTTTTCACTGCGATAGCGCAGCCAAATGCGCAACTGCTGCGGAATTTTCTCTTTTTCTGCTTTAGTCAGCGTGTTGTAGAGGGCCAGCGCCTTCTCCCGTTCACCTCGGCAGGCCGCGTTATTGTGAGCATCCCAATAGCTGCGAGCCACTCGAATCCGACGGCACACTTCTTTGATCAACTTGTCGCCTTTGAGAGGGTCTTGAGATCGGGGCATTAGTGCTTCTCCATGGCCTATTGCCTAGTTTGCCAGACTTCTCCTGAATGCCGCGATATGACACTATCAACAAGGGCCTCCCATCAATTGGGAGGAAACCCGGTGGCAATCATGTCTTGCGATCGCCCAGACTGCGTGTGATTCGGATAATGAGGCATCCGCCATCCTGGTTCTCATTGTGTGTGTCAAGCTCTTTTCATGAAAATTGCTACCTGGAATGTAAATTCCGTTCGTACTCGCCTCGCCCATGTCACCGATTGGTTATCGGCGCATCCGGTAGATGTTTTATGCCTACAAGAGACCAAGGTCGTTGACCCAGACTTTCCGTTAGAAGCCCTTCAAGCAGTCGGCTATCACGCCGAGATTAGTGGACAGAAATCTTACAACGGCGTGGCGATGCTGAGTCAGCAGCCTCTGCAAGATCTCAGCACGGGGTTTACGCCCATTGTGGGAGCCGCTGCAGTTGGCGATTTGGATGAGCAAAAACGGGTGATTAGTGGCCTGTTAGATGATGTCCGGATTGTGAACTTGTATGTGCCCAACGGCTCTGCAGTGGGGAGTGAAAAATACGAGTACAAGATGCGTTGGCTTACGGTGCTCAAGGCCTATTTAGAAAAGCTTTTAGCCGACCACGATGCACTCTTGGTCTGTGGTGATTTCAACATCGCGTTAGAAGACCGCGACATTCACGATCCCAAGGGTAAAGAAACTCACATTATGTCGTCCCCTAAGGAGCGAGAAATGCTGACCGATGTGCTGTCCATTGGTCTCAAAGATGCTTTCCGCAAGTTCACTACCGATGGCGGGCACTTTAGCTGGTGGGATTATCGGGCCGCTTCCTTTCGTCGCAATCGCGGCTGGCGGATTGACCACCACTACTTGTCACCCAAACTTTACGATCGCGCCAAAAGCTGTGTTATTGATATCGCACCCCGCAGCCTTGAAAAACCCAGCGACCATACTCCCGTCATTGTCGAGATTTAAGCCGTATTAACGTCAAGGTCGAGGTGTTTAAGGCCCTGACTGTTGATGACTCCACCGACCTCTTCCGATCCTTTACCCAACCAACGATGATGACCACGAGCGGCAACTTTCAAGAATGGATTTTTGTCGGTGGCTACGTGGCGTTTTTACTATTTGTTGTCTGGGGCGTCATTGTCTTCTCATCTCGCCAAGACTAGCAGCATGGTTTGGCACTACTCAATCGCATCTCAAGTTGTATGGCTGAATTAAAAGCACTCATTTTTGACGTTGATGGCACGTTGGCAGAAACGGAGCGTGACGGCCATCGCGTGGCCTTTAATCAAGCATTCAAAGCGGCTGGCTTACCCTGGCACTGGTCAGAGGGGGTATATGGCTTTTTGCTTCAGGTTTCAGGTGGTAAAGAACGTATCCATTTCTACATCAAAAAGTATTCGCCGCCCTTGCCTGCCGGACAAAATTTGGAGCAGCTAATTGCCGAAATCCACCAGGCTAAAACTCGATACTACACAGCACTACTGCAGGCCGGTCAGGTTTCTCTCAGGCCAGGAATACGGCGTTTGATCAATGATGCCCGTAGGCAACATATTCGTTTGGCGATCGCCACTACCAGCCGCCTCGAAAATGCTGTGGCGCTGCTAAAGACTGCCCTGGCACCCGACGCGCCAAGCTGGTTTGAAGTCATCGCTGCAGGTGATATCGTGCCTCATAAAAAACCCGCTCCTGACATTTATCACTACGTGCTCGATAAGCTGGCCCTCGCCCCCGCCAATTGCTTAGTTATTGAAGATACCGAACACGGCCTTACTGCCGCTTGGGGGGCTGGCCTGACAACAGTCATTACTGTCAACGATTACACCTATCGACAAAATTTCGCGGCGGCGACTCTAGTCCTCAATCACTTAGGTAAACCAGACCAACCCTGCGAAAGCCTGAGGGGAAAGCCGCTCGCCCACCCGTATTTTGATTTATCGGTGGCGCGCTCGCTGGTGGCAGCCCGTTGGTCATAACGACATAGTTCTTTAAGACTAGAGTGGTGGCGATCTCAAACAGCGCCTGGCATTATGCCAGGCGCTGTTTGCAAAAAATGGAATTGTCAGCCACCCATTTCGGAACCCAAAGGTCTCCGGCTCGCCACCGATCTACGCTCCGGTTTGCTTACTCGATGTTTGAATATACAGAATCAGCAGAAAGACAGTGGGCACAAGAACGAACAAAATGCTTGCAACGAATCCAAGATTGTTGACTTCCATAATCTAAAGCCTAAACTCTCCAGCACAACAAAGAGACATTCACAGTCTACGCCATCTTGATTACCGCTTGGGAATCATCGTTGCGATTATCCCTGAGACCTAGACCAAAGGCTTAAGAGATGAATCAAGCCTTACTTTTTCTTCGGTTTAGTCTTCACCGTAATGGGTCCATTGACCAAGGTCTGACAAGCTAAGCGGCAGTTATCAGGCCGTTTGCGGAGCTTGCGTTCCTCCACCTGGGTGCGGGGCGATAGGTTTTCGCTACCTTCGACAATCTCTACGACGCAGGTGCCACATTGGCCATAGCCGCCGCAGTTCATCATCTTGCCGACCAAAGTGTAGATATCAATATCATTCTCCATGGCCTTGTAACGCAGATTCGCGCCATCGGCAGCCACAACCTCCTTCCCTTCTTCAAGAAACTTAATAACCGCCATTAGCTTTTTTCTAGCTCCCTAACTTCAGTCTGTCGAGTGGCTTATGCCGTATATCCTAAGGCCTGTCTAATGCATTGCGATCACTAAATCCAGCTTCGGCCAACTCAGCAAGCTCACAAATTGATTGCGTACGCATGTGACACTGGTTACACTTCTTTATATCTCGTCTACAGACTTATCATCACAAGGGGACTCTGACCAGTCTGAAGAGCTTTCATTTTTTCTGGTTGTGCCTCTCGAAAAACTGTGAACATGCCTCCTGAGCCAATTTTGAGCACTATGAAGGAGTGCAAGTCTGGTAGTCTGTTTATATCTGTGACTCTTAATAAGCTTGCAAGAGATTTGTTGAAACTAAGAGGAGGAGAGTAGTCGATGGGACTACCCTGGTACCGAGTACATACGGTCGTGTTAAACGATCCGGGCCGCTTAATCTCCGTTCACCTGATGCATACTGCACTTGTGGCGGGTTGGGCTGGTTCAATGGCTTTATTTGAGCTGGCAACCTTTGATCCCAGCGATCCCGTTCTGAATCCGATGTGGCGTCAGGGAATGTTCGTCCTTCCCTTTATGTCTCGTCTGGGTGTAACCCAATCCTGGGGGGGCTGGAGTGTCACGGGTGAAGTTGCTGTTGACCCTGGCTTCTGGAGCTTTGAAGGTGTAGCGGCTGCTCACATCATTTTATCTGGTCTCTTATTCTTAGCTGCCTGCTGGCACTGGGTTTATTGGGATTTAGATCTGTTCCGCGATCCTCGTACGGGTGAGCCCGCCTTGGATTTGCCCAAGATGTTTGGCATTCATTTATTTTTGTCTGGTTTGCTTTGCTTCGGCTTTGGAGCCTTCCATCTCACGGGGCTTTGGGGCCCAGGCATGTGGATCTCTGACCCCTATGGCATAACTGGGCATGTCCAAGGGGTGGCCCCTGAGTGGGGACCCGCTGGCTTTAACCCGTTTAATCCAGGTGGCATTGTGGCCCACCACATTGCGGCGGGGATTGTGGGTATCATTGCAGGCTTGTTCCACTTGACTGTGCGTCCGCCTCAGCGTCTCTACAAGGCTCTGCGGATGGGTAACATTGAGACGGTTCTATCTAGTAGTATTGCTGCCGTGTTTTTCGCGGCCTTTGTGGTAGCTGGAACCATGTGGTATGGCAATGCCGCAACCCCAATCGAGCTGTTCGGCCCAACTCGCTATCAGTGGGACAGCAGCTATTTCCAGGAAGAAATTCAGCGCCGTACTCAGGCTTCTATCGCGATGGGTGCTTCTGCTGAAGAGGCTTATGCCGCAATTCCTGAGAAACTGGCCTTCTACGACTATGTGGGTAACAGCCCCTCAAAGGGTGGTTTATTCCGTGTCGGTCCGATGAATGAAGGCGATGGCATTGCTCAGGGCTGGCTAGGTCACCCTGTCTTCAAAGATGGTGAAGGCCGCGTATTGAATGTTCGTCGCTTACCAAACTTCTTTGAGACTTTCCCTGTTGTTCTGACTGACAAGGACGGGATTGTTCGGGCTGACATTCCCTTCCGTCGAGCAGAGTCACGTTATAGCTTTGAGCAGACTGGCGTCACCGTCTCTTTCTTTGGTGGAGAATTGGCGGGTAAAACCGTTACTGATCCGGCTGAAGTGAAGCGGATTGCTCGTAAGGCGCAGTTGGGTGAACCGTTTGAGTTTGACCGCGAAACCCTAGAGTCTGACGGTGTTTTCCGGACGAGTCCTCGAGGCTGGTTTACCTACGGTCATGCTGTGTTTGCGCTGCTCTTCTTCTTTGGGCACATTTGGCACGGTTCTCGTACACTTTACCGCGATGTGTTTGCGGGTATTGACCCTGATCTCTCTCCTGAACAAGTTGAGTGGGGCTTCTTCCAGAAAGTGGGTGACCGTACAACTAAGACTTAGACAATTTGGCTAATCTAGCCGATGGTTGATGGTCTAACCTTCAGAAAGCGCTTGACGATGTTCTTGCTGATAAAGTCGGTGAGCAGTCAAGTGCTTTCTTATCGAAATCCTTTAGACTAACAATAGATTAGGTAGAGTAGGAGGCGCTGAACAATGGAAGCTGTTGCTTACATCTTCATTTTTGCTTGTGTGATTGGGACGCTCTTTTTTGCGATCGCATTCCGCGAACCCCCCCGGATTACTAAAGACTGAGTTCTTGGCAAAGAATTCAATACATCCAGATCACGTTTTGTGACTGTTGGAGAAGCGGCAGCCTGTTTTCGTCAGGTTGTCGCTTCATTTTTCAAAGGTTAGATAGTATTGATGCAGGTACATCCCCCAAGGCTATGAAAGTAGGACAATCGTTCCACTACTGGTAGTGTCTGGGAGCGGTGCTTTGTTCGTTGAGTTCTACTGGAGACATTTAGCTGCATGCAGTGTCCCTTCTGCCAACATCCCAACAATCGCGTGTTAGAGTCGCGCTCTGCGGAGAGCGGCAGAAGTATTCGTCGTCGCCGTGAATGTCTTGAGTGTCGGCGACGGTTTACTACCTATGAACGGATCGAATACGTCCCGATTACAGTGATCAAGCAAAGTGGCGATCGCGAGTCTTTTGATCGAACTAAAGTATTGCGGGGGATCGTTCGAGCTTGCGAGAAAACGGGCATGCTGCCTAACACACTAGAAGCCTTAGTAGACGATATCGAAGCGGAGCTGCAGCAGCGCGCTCGCCGCGAGATTAACAGCACCGAAATTGGTGAGTTGGTACTCAAGCGTTTGAAGGCGCTCAATGAAGTCGCGTACATTCGCTTTGCATCTGTCTACAGGCAGTTTCAGGGCATTCAGGATTTTACTGAGACCCTCAATCATTTAAATGCTGAAACCAAAGTTGAATCTTCGCCTGACACCACAGTCGATTCTCGGTTGAACGCCATGATCTCGTAGCAGCAGACGCCGCATATTGATATGTCAAAGACCGTGGTTGCTTGACTTAGAGTGGTCTTTATTCAATAAATACCGAGTATTGAAGCTAGGATGCAGACTCGGTGAGACATGTAAGTAACAAACAATTGCCATACAATCAGGCTGTGAAAATCTTCCAGTAAAACTAATTGGTGACTTGTGGAGTGGTTTCTGATTGAGTCAAATATTTGACTGCCGTGCTCAAGTCTTGGAAGACACTAGTTGGTGAAAAGCCTTTGAGATATAGAGAACTACGGATACCACAGGTTAAAGCCAACGTTGGCAGACTAAAGGCTTGACCGGCACAAACATCGGCTTCAGTATCACCTATCATCCAGCTGTGACTGGTATCAAAGCCAAGGCGGTTTTGGTCAATAATCGCTTCTCGCAGATGAGCAATCTTATGCTCTGTCCGATTCGCATAAGCTGTTTCGGCGTGTTCTGCCCCATAAATCTGGCTAATCATTGTGGCCAAATCATAATGATGCAAAAAATCTAGTACTTGTGCAGCCTGCCGAAGCGTGACAATCACAATCCTGACCTGGCGATCTCGCAAACCTGTGAGGGCAGCTCTGACACCTGGTTGTAGCTGGTCTTGGTGCAAAAGGGCTGGTTGATTCACTAATGGGGGAACGTAGCCCAAAAAATCATTGACTTGCTGACCTGACAAACCAGACCAATCAGCAATGGTGGTGTCGGGTACCCGGTTTTGCTTCATATACCAAAACTGGGCTTTGGTTAATCGCCTGATAGGTAAATCAATCTGCCGGCGAGCATATTCGGCTTGGGTGGCTTTAAGGGCTAAACAGTAAGTGTGATAGTAACGATCGGACACGTCAGCGATAGGACCGTCAAAATCGCAAAATAAGGTGCTGCCCGGCGGCAATTTTAGAGCAGTGCTTGCCGTCGAAGTGATTGAAGGTGCAGACCAAGACATAACATCCTGCATGAATCAAGACCTTAAGAAAAATTAAGAACTGTTGCCAGTTTCTACACTTTAACAGTCTGATTCCAAAAATAGTGTGATTATTAGCAGGTCTCATATAGGCTGAGCCTATAACTTATGAATTTGGGATAAGATTTCCTCGTGTTACGGTGGATGTTGGACAAGATTGAAGCGGTAGAGCTGCAAATGTCTCACATATCTAGGGTCAGATGGTTCGAGTGTTTCTGGCTGCCTAGCCAAGTCAAAGTTGAAAGGATAGTGAACCCGACCTCCTCATCTTTGGGGATGCAGAGGCGCAAATTAAATTCAACTACGTGAATTTTGTCGCGTTTTCAGGCTGTTCTGCGCGGGTTAATGATGACTTAAAGAGCGCTGCTGCAGAATTTCTACGTAAGCAGTACGAACCTTATCCGCAATGTCGATAACAGTTTGTGTGTCTGGTTGACTTTGTAGCGATCGAAAAATCTGGAGTTCTAATCCCTGCAGACCTAACTCAGCGTTTCCCGAAAAGCGGGGTTGCAGCACAAAGTGAATGTGATACGGTGGTTGGTCTACCCATGAATTGATATATATCCGCTCTGCCCCTAGTGCCATCTGCATGGCTTGTGTCATTTGCTGCAAGAACGGCCCCAGCGAAGCGGCTTCATTTGGGGAAAGCTCCCAGAAATTTTCGCGGTGGGCACGGGTCTTGATAACGATCGCCCCTGCTCCGTGATTGCCAATGCAATGATCGGCCAGCCACCAAGCGTTCTCAGCGATGATGCCCCCAGGTACAGTGCGAGCGCCGCTGACGATCTGGCAAGCGAGGCAATCGGGCCTTGATTTAGGAGCGGTGGAGTGAAACTTATCCATCCCAATAAGCCAGATGAGGACGACCAAAACTCCTAACGGAGCATCGACAAAATAATCTTACGGGCTGTATCTTAGCGGAACCGCACTCCGCACAAGGACTGTAACAAACAGGGCTAATCAGATGGCCGATTTTTAGGACTAGAAAATTACCTTCCTCGGCAGCAAGATACTTAACTAAGGAGATTTCTTGGAATGAAAATACCCGGTTGCGGTGCATTACGCTTCG
>CAZLYS010000134.1:5973-8672 GCA_964563415.1 uncultured Halomicronema sp. | reverse complement strand
AAGTACCGCAGTCCCGCATCCGCCAGCATGCGTTCAACGCCTTCGTAGTAAGCGCATTCTGGTAACCAAATGCCATTGGGGGCGCGATCAAAATGTTCGGCATAGCTCTCAACCGCCACCTGAATTTGCGCCCACACTGCTTCCGGATACATTTTCATCAGCGGGAAGTAACCGTGGGTGGCACCGCAGGTAATAATCTCCAGATTGCCGCTGTCTTGAAACTGCTTGAAGGCTTTAACTAAGTCGCGATCGTACTTTTCCCAAATCTCCCGAACATGGCTAAATTCTTCGGCGTAGTGCTCCGCTAGGTAGCGCAGGTGACCATTGTGCTCATTGCGCTCGACCTCGAGCTCGATCAGTTCTTCGAGCTTGCTGAGGTGTTCGTCATAACGCTCTTGCAACAGGGGATCACGCAACATCGACACCAAGGGTGGCGTCATGCTCATCGTTAACTTAAAGTCAACGCCGTCTCGCTTGAGCCCCTCAAACATGGTGATGAGAGGAACGTATGTCTCTGTAATTGCCTCAAACAGCCACTCTTCCTCCAGTACAAAGTCACTCTCTGGGTGGCGCACAAATGGTAGGTGGGCATGCAGGACAAGGGCGAGATATCCGATACTCATAACGGTTAATTTTCTCTACTGGATGAATGGAGACGAAGCTAAGCTGACACCACAAAAGTATTGGACAAATTGTAAAGCAAAGCTAAACATTACAATCAGCATCTCAATGAACTGCTTGCGAAATCTGTATCCTGCTTGGCGGCAAAATTGATTGCGAGCGTCTGTATCGGTCTAGCCAGCCTCTGTAATCTCTCACTTTTGAGATCGGTCAGAAAGAATTTTGAGCTTTGGCAGGTCTGTAGAGATTACTCTCAGACTCATTTAGTCTTCCTGCTGCCTGCGAAATAGAGTAAAACGCTGAACCCGTTGTCAATTCGCTCTCAGGTATAGCAGCATACCCTGCGGGAAGGGCAAGACCCTACGGAATGCTGAAGTCGGAAGTTGGAATTGAAAGGTCCGCCAGATGACAACCATAGCAACCCAGAGTGGCCTGGCCGAACTACGACTTGCGATAGAACTCTCTGCGGATGCCTTAAATTCAGCTTGGCATCGCGATCTCAGCTAAGTCTGGATTGATTCAACTGTCTGCGTAGCGATCGCTGCCCTGACCGCCGCCATTCCCTAAACCTGGTTCAAGCCCATTGAATGACTGAGCCAAAATTCTAGATGCTTAGTCTTAGTCACATAATTACGTGGCAGGCCGTCACCCATTCTCCAAGCACCGACTCGTTCCCCCTTGTTTGTTTAGGAGATGGTTGACTCTGCCGCCATTTTGCAGATGGGCACTAAAGCACCTTGAGGAGTTAACCCCAACAACATTGATTCGCCAGGGGCGATCGCCTGACCGGTCACTAAGGAGCGCTCGGCTCGCTCCGCCGTCGCCGGAATGGTGGCGCGGATGTCTTGCCGCTGCAGGGTGCCACTGGGAGTCCCTGATTGCTGTTCCACATAAGCCCAAAGAATTTCCCGAATCAAGGCTTGATAGCCCCGATTGCCCGCGATCGCCTTCAAGCTGTCTTTGAGCTCTTTTTCGAGGCGGATGCTAGTGACTTCCATATCAGTTGTGGACGCACGGGAAAGTGTGGGCATGGGTGAAGACACCTCCAAGAATTGACATTGTGTTCTGAACAACTACCCCATAGTCTAATCACCTTTGTGTTACAGGTGTAGTATTCCGACCATAAAGTAACAGATTTTGCAGCTAACCACAGCCGCTTTGATGGCTTTTTGAAGATCTGAGTTCGTGGTGGCAGGCTCAACTCAGCAAATTCAAGAGTCAACCTTTGGGCAGCAGCAGGGTAGGCAACTCGATGGCGATGCCCCTCTAGCATTGATAAAATTCAACTTATGATAGAGGTCCCAAAGTTTTTCTTCAATTCCATAGCAAGGTTTTCTCAAATGCTTGGTATACCGTCATTTGAGTTGGTTGATATCAGAGCTTGCAGTTACAAAAGTCCTATCCTATACTTAGAGCTCAAATTCTGAGTGACGTACTGGGAGGTTTCCCATCGCTGAACAGCTAACCCTGACCGTAAGTTTGAGAGGCACAAGGGAGGTTAGGGCTAATTTTCAAATATTTCGCCTCACTGGGCTCTTAGACGCTTTCTCAGAACCAACTTTTCGTAAAGTGCTGGGGAACTATGTCACACAAGGCCCTAGCCACATCATTCTGGACCTTTCTGGAATTGATTTTGTTGACAGCTCTGGATTGGGAGCTTTGGTGCAACTGGTTAAAAAAGCCAAAGATTCTCAAGGTACCTTGCAACTAATTGCGAATCCTCGAGTGATGCAAACCGTTAAGCTGGTTCGTCTGGAGAAGTTTTTATCGATTCAGCCATCGGTAGATGAGGCGATCGCGAACTTAAGCTAGATTGAACACTAAGGACTTTTAGCAGAGCTAGGGGGACTTTATGGCTCAGGATTTCCAGAGTGCTCCTGCTCAAGGCTCTGTCGTCAGTTTCCACCATCTTTTGACCTCGCCGCAAAAGATGGTTACTTGCACTGAGCAGCAATTGCGATCGCTCTCGCCATTGGCGCTGGCTTACGTAGGCGATGCCGTTTTTGAACTCTTCGTGCGCAGTCGTCTGCTTGTGCCCCCCCAGCAAGTACGCACCTTTCATCGACAGGTAGTCGGGC
>CAZLYS010000134.1:0-5956 GCA_964563415.1 uncultured Halomicronema sp. | reverse complement strand
AACAAGCCCATTATCTAGAATGCTTGCGGCCCCATCTATCAGATGAGGAAAAAGATCTCTTACGGCGAGCCCGTAATGCCGCTTCTGGGCGCAAGGTGAGGGCGAGCCGACAAGACTATCAACAAGCCACCGCCTTAGAAGCGCTGCTGGGCTATCTTTACCTCACTGATACCCAGCGTTTGATGGCGGTTCTGGCTCATTTGCCGATCGCTCCAGACCCCCTGTCAACAGCGTCTTCTTGAAAAGCTATTGTTGGCAATTCTGACGGTTCTGGTCAGTGGCCAGTCTCTCTTAAATTTCTTGTATTTGGATTTCGATATCATGAGCGATCGCCCAAAACCCGCCAAAAAATCTGCTGGCTCCGGCCCTTCGTCCAGTCGTCCACAAAAGCGCAGCGGTGGCAAACGCTACAGCCAAGACCGGTTTTCTCGTAAACCCCGCAGCGATCGCCGATCGGGCAACTATCGTAAAAGCGATCGCCAGCGCCCCGCCAAGCCGGTGAAGCGCGAGCTGACTGAAGTTACCCCTGTCCAAGCTGATCCCAACGCGCCTCAAGAATCACCGGATATGATCTTCGGTCGCCATGCCATCCAAGCGGCTCTAGAAGGTGAGAGAACGCTTAATCGCCTCTGGGTCAACGATCGCTACCGCTATGATGGGCGCTTCTTACCGCTCATTAATAACGCCAAAGCCAATGGCGTGGTCGTTGACGAAGTGGATCAGCGACGATTAAACCAACTTGCCCAAGGCCAAAACCATCAGGGGATCATTGCCCAGGCGGCTCCCTACGATTACTGGGAACTCGATGCGCTAATCACCCGAGCCCAACAATCCACCACGCGCCCCGTGCTGTTAGCGGCTGACGGGATTACTGATCCCCACAATCTAGGGGCGATTATCCGGACAGCCGAAGCCCTCGGAGCCCAGGGGTTGATCATTCCCCAGCGACGAGCAGCGGGCGTTACCTCAACAGTGGCAAAAGTGGCCACTGGGGCAATCGAGCACCTGCCCATCGCTCGTGTCGTCAATCTGCGACAAGCCCTTGAAACCCTCAAAGCCGAAAACTTTTGGATTTACGGGCTCGCTGCCGAGGCGAATCACTCAATACATACGGTCGAATTTAGTAGTGCTACGGTGCTAGTGGTGGGAGCCGAAGGTGACGGGTTAAGCCTTCTTGTGCAGCAGAACTGTGATCAAGTGGTATCAATTCCGCTCGCTGGCAAAACCGCTAGTCTAAATGCGTCCGTTGCTACAGGCATGGCACTCTATGAGATTTATCGTCAACAATGGGCCGGACGACTAAATCTAAATTCTTTGCAAAAAGCAAAGTGACAGAGTATAAACATTTTGGAACAAGATCGAAGCCGTCATCCGGTCATGGTCAGACAAAGCAGAGTTTGATGGGTACACACTATGGCAAATGTTTTTAAGAAGCTGTTTGGTTTATTTTCTGGCTCTGAGGAAAAGTGGTGGCTAGAGGTTAAGACCTCGGAACCCGCTTGCACATATTACTTTGGTCCTTTTGACATAGAGCAAGAAGCACAGTTACAAAAGCAGGGGTACATCGATGATCTACAACAGGAGGGCTCCAAGGTTCTCTCAGCAACGGCGATCGCCCTCAGCACCCCACCTCAGCAACTGACAGTCTACGAAGAAGGGATGGATGACCAAGCTCCAGATCCAGCACCTGCCTTTAGTGGTCAATCTTAAGGGGGGAACAGAGGGGCAAATAGCCGGTTGATACAGTAATCACTGAGGCTGGCTCTGCACGAAAATTCTCTTCACGCCCTTCAGCGAAATTCTTATCTATCAATCAAGCGGTATAGGTGCGAAGTAGGCTATTTCTACTTCGCATTTTTTAGTGTTAGCGCTCCAAGATATTCGAGATTGATGAGTCTCTTCTATAGCCCTGGGTAGAACTTCCTATCAACAGGGGGTGGTGGCATCGCATCCGGGCGATATACTGATCACTGTAACGAAATGCTTACTAATCGCTGACGCACTGAGGCTTGTACATGGGCCAGGGAATTGATCTCCAAGGAAGTTTTGTTGAGCTGCTAACTCAACTCGGGTTGCCTGCCGGAGTTGCAAAAGCATTATGGCTACCGCTGCCAATGGTTTTGATATTAATCGCCGCCACTATCAGTATTTTTGTCACTGTTTGGCTTGAGCGTAAAATTTCAGCGGCAGCGCAGCAACGTATTGGTCCCGAATTTGCTGGACCGTTAGGCACTCTACAAGCCGCAGCTGACGGGATCAAGCTGTTATTCAAAGAAGATATTGTTCCTGCTAAGGCCGACGATATTCTTTTCACCCTAGGCCCAGCGCTGGTGGTGATCCCGGTCTTTCTCTCTTATCTCATCGTGCCGTTTGGCCAAAATATGGTCATTACGGACATTGGGGTCGGCATTTTCTTGTGGATTGCCTTATCCAGCATTACCCCGATTGGTCTGCTGATGTCGGGCTACTCTTCTAACAATAAGTATTCTTTGTTAGGGGGGCTCAGGGCAGCCGCTCAGTCGATCAGTTACGAAATTCCTCTGGCGTTGGCGGTGCTCGCAATTGTGCTGATGTCCAATAGCCTGAGCACGATTGACATTGTTGAACAACAATCTGGTTATGGCATCCTCGGTTGGAATGTTTGGCGACAGCCAGTGGGGTTCATCATTTTTTGGATTGCGGCCTTGGCAGAATGCGAACGTTTGCCATTTGACTTGCCGGAGGCCGAAGAGGAACTCGTTGCTGGTTACCAAACTGAATATACCGGCATGAAGTTTGGCCTGTTTTATGTAGGTTCCTACGTCAACTTGGTGCTGTCTGCGTTGATCTTCTCAGTGCTATATCTCGGCGGTTGGGAATCTCCGGTATCGGTTGGTGTTTTATCGAATCTATTAGGTGTTAGCGAAACGACCCCTTGGCTGCAGGTAATTACGGCAGCGATCGGCATCATGATGACCGTCATTAAGGCTTACCTATTAGTCTTTTTAGCGGTGTTACTGCGCTGGACTGTCCCCCGCGTCAGAATTGACCAGTTGCTCGACTTGGGTTGGAAGTTTTTATTGCCAGTGTCGCTGGTGAATCTGTTGCTCACGGCCGCCCTCAAGATCACTTTTCCGGTCGCCTTCGGGGGCTGATTCACCAGCGAGAACGTTGAACCGACGAGTAGTCATTAGCGATCATTAACATCATGCTGAATTTTCTTAAGCAAGTCGGCGACTATGCCAAAGAGAGCGTCCAAGCGGCTAAATATATCGGTCAAGGTCTTTCGGTGACTTTTGACCACATGCGACGACGTCCTGTGACCGTGCAATATCCTTACGAAAAACTGATTCCTTCCGAACGGTATCGCGGGCGCATTCATTTTGAGTTTGATAAGTGCATTTCTTGTGAAGTCTGTGTCCGGGTTTGCCCCATTAACCTGCCAGTAGTGGATTGGGAATTTGATAAGGTCAGTAAGAAAAAAACCCTTAACCACTACAGTATTGACTTCGGCGTTTGTATTTTTTGCGGTAATTGTGTGGAGTACTGCCCGACCAATTGCCTTTCCATGACTGAAGAGTATGAGATGGCTTCTTACGATCGCCATGAACTGAACTATGACAACGTGGCCATGGGACGCCTGCCCTACAAGGTGACTCAAGATCCAATGGTGACGCCTCTACGCGAGTTTGCCTACTTGCCTAAAGGTGCCATCGATCCCCATGACTTGCCTGCCGGGTCACGTCGAGCTGGTAAGCTACCGCAAGAGATTTTAGAAGAAACGGAGTCGGTTCAGAGCTCTTCCGAGAGCTAGGCTGAGTTCTTCTCTAAAGCTGTTTTGATGCCGTTCATTTGGAGTCACAATCGTGACACTTGCTGAAGGAGTTCAACTCGTATCGTTTGGCCTGTTGGCCGCCCTGGTTATTGGTACGGCCCTAGGGGTAGTACTACTATCCAATATTGTTTACTCAGCATTCTTGCTGGGGGGCGTATTCCTAAGTATTTCAGGACTGTACGTTTTGCTTAACGCGGGGTTTGTGGCGGCGGCCCAAATTCTAATTTATGTAGGTGCAGTGAACGTTCTCATCCTGTTTGGGATCATGCTGGTCAATAAGAATCAGCCGTTTACACCCGTTAGCCGGGTATGGATTCGCTCAGTGGCCACAGGTGGCGTCTGCCTTGGGTTATTTGCCCTGCTGTCAACCATGATCTTGGGGACTTCTTGGCAAATTTCGACTGATGCACCCGTGGGAGATGGCGCAACGGTCCTGATTGGCCAGCATTTTTTCTCTGATTTTTTATTGCCCTTTGAGTTGGCGTCAGTTTTGCTATTGATGGCGCTGGTTGGGGCCATTATCTTGGCGCGTCGCGAATTCATTCCTGACGAAAGGCCTGAAGATTCTGTGTCAGATTCGCTGACCTTACCAGAGCGACCTCGGGAACTGGTGCCTGCTGGCCGCGATACCGGTGAATCATCCGAAGGTTAGAATCCTAGCCCCTAGCAATCTGTCTGCTGAGGCCCCAACAACTGGCGAGTTCACCAAATCAGCTCACTGCTTACTCAAGTTACTTCTCAAGATCTTCAAAAGTCTGGAACAGGACGCCTCCAAACTATGATTCCCCTAGAGTTTTACCTTTTACTGGCCGCTGCTCTATTTTGCATTGGCATTTACGGCTTGGTCACCAGCCGCAACGTCATCCGCGTTTTGATGTCGATTGAGATATTGCTCAACGCAGTCAATTTGAATTTGATGGCTTTTTCTAACTACCTTGACCCAGCCACTGCGACAGGGCAAGTGTTTGTTGTATTTGTGATTTCCATTGCGGCGGCAGAGGCAGCAGTCGGTCTCGCAATTGTCTTGGCCATTTATCGTAACCGCGACACAGTCGATATGGAAGAGTTTAATCTACTGAAGTGGTAGTTAGTTAGGGCGTGCAAACTGAAGCCGCATCCTTAAAATGAGGAAGAACTCATTGGGAGCGATCGCCCTGTTGTGGAGCTAAATCAGGTCATTATTGCTTACAAAGCTGGTAACCAACTGAGTAAGAGTCGAGCTGAGCTGGTTTCTGATCAGCTGATGCAGTTGGGCTGTAAAACGCTAGTGGGGCCAAGTGGACCCAAGGATAATCCCTTCCCCGTTTTTTTGGCGTCAGCAGACGCCAAAATCGATCTTGCCGTTGTGCTGGGCGGCGATGGCACAGCGTTGGCAGCGGCCCGCAACTTAGCTGCTGATCAGATTCCGATTCTGGCCATCAATATTGGTGGCCATTTGGGGTTTTTGACCGAATCGCCGGAGGAGACTGAATTCTCAGAAATCTGGCAACGCTTGCTCAGCGATCGCTTTGCTGTACAGCGGCGGATGATGTTGAAGGCACAGACCTTTGATGGTGATCGCACTAATCTGGAACCCGCGAGCGAGACTTACCTCGCCCTTAACGAGATGTGCGTTAAGCCAGCCTCGCCGAATCGCATGATTACCTCCGTTTTGGAGATGGAAATTGATGGCGAAGTCGTCGATCAATATCAAGGGGATGGGTTACTCATTAGTACTCCTACCGGCTCAACCGGCTATACCGTTGCTGCCAATGGTCCCATCGTTCACCCCGGCATGGATGCGCTGATCGTGACGCCTATTTGCCCCCTTAGTTTGTCGAGTCGCCCAATCGTATTACCTCCCGGATGTGTTGTTAGCGTATGGCCTCTAGCAGACCCCGAGCACAGCACCAAACTGTGGATGGATGGTGTGCTCGCGACAGCAATTTGGCCGGGGCAACGAGTGGACATCCGCGTGGCCCCTGGCTGGGCAGAATTTATCATCCTGGCGAAAAAGTACTCTTACTACCGCACTCTACGCAGCAAACTCCAATGGGCTGGTGCCCGCATTCGCTACGATAATAATCACCGCAACTGAGGCAAGCAGGCTAGTAGTTCGTCAATTCAATATTTTCGGGTAGTGTAGTTCTCATCTAGACTATT
>CAZLYS010000133.1:0-8777 GCA_964563415.1 uncultured Halomicronema sp. | reverse complement strand
TCGAACCCGCAACTTCCGCCGTGACAGGGCGGTGCTCTAACCAATTGAACTACAGGCCCTTGATTTGGGCGATCTTTATATTGTCTTTGAATGGGCACTTTGTCAAACATTTCCTGAGAAAATGTTTGCGGCCTAGGCCGAAGCGGTGAGATAGGGAATCTGGGCAGCTTGCCAGTGAGGCTTGGCAAATTCCGTCAGCCAATGTTTGACATGGTACGTGGCGCGGCAGTCATCTTCGTTGTAGCGCAAGATCGCGTTGAGGTGAGCGCGATCGCCCGTCGAGAGCCAGTCGTTATACCAGCAGATCGATTGAGCACCATTGGCATCGCTATCCCGCCATTCAAAGCCCATCCAGCGAGCAATGTGCTTCAGCGCGTAACTTTCCACCGGCAGGGTAACCGCCTCAGTAACACACCAGTGGATATCGATAAATCGACTAAGGAGCTTTTGCAGGTCAGTGTGTCCGAGACAGTTGTAGTGCTGAGTGAGCTTGCGGGCGGTTTGGGCCTCGTAGGGGCAAAAATGATAAATCGGGGCGTGGGGATATTGCAGTACTAAATCGAGGAATTGTTCCCAGGCATCGCGTTCTTGATCAGGCGACTCTGCTAATAGCGGATGGAATTCTTCAGTCTGTTGGCGATGATCAACCACCAGGACACCGTGGAGATAAATCACATCGACATCGGGAGCCGCCTCAATGTCGAAATACAGTTCAACATCAGCGCTAGGTAAATCTTGGGGCGACAAAATAAAGGCACCGTTCGGGTCATGAGGGGTCCGAGCGATCGCCTTATCGTACAAAGTGGACTGCGCTTGGTGAATGAGCTTTTCGGCGACGGCATCACCAAATCCGGGTAGGTAAGCGAGCTGACGAGGATGCGCTTGAGCGAGGTCGGTCAGGGTAGTGAGATTTTGCGCTTTCAGGTGCGTGTAGCGAGCTGGGGTCACACCCGGTAGTAACGAGAGGTGAGCCGTAGCACTCGCTGCTTGGTAACACTGACTAAACCAGTGACAGAGATCGCACCGACTGTGAGCGATAAAAACCTCTGGGGCCACTTCGCGACACAAATCAACCAGGCAGGTATTGAGGACTTCGCTAAATTTGGGCAACTGTTGATCGAGATCAACGGAGTGGTAACGTCCTTCTCTCAGGGCTAACCAGCTTTCATGGGGCCAGTTGCCTTGGGTATGAGCCAACACATAGGCGTGATAGGTAGCAACCACCTGATAGTCCAACTTCGGCTTTTTACCGAGTTTGATATCGACGGGAGCATACTGCCAGTCGCCCCACACCGACCAGCCCCCTTGCTTGACCAAAATATCGGGACAGCTGACCAAATACACATCCTGCTCGATCGCGTCAATCAAGACACCGCCCACAATATAGTCAGCCCCAGCCGCCATTAAGGCAACCGTCGCTTGTGCTCCCTGACGCCAGTCACGAGGTGGGTAATCCGGACGCTGAAAACCGTCATAATCCTCTAACACGGCCCAACGGTGTTGAGCACTGTCTTGCTTGATTTTCTGCAAGTAATCGCTCGGAGGATCAGCCTCGGCGCGATCGCGATGAGTATCGAGATAAGCCCGCCGCGAACACCGCTGATATTGCAATAACAAAAAGTCTGTCACCCAAAGAGTTTGAGGCTCGGAGGCAGCAGCAGACGTATGGTCGGATAAGCGTCGCGACTCGGCCAGGGGCTTTAAGTAGCCAACCCCTGCCATCATGTGGTGTAGTGAGGGGCCGCTAACAGACAAGAGTGTGATGACAGGTAAATGATTTCAAGCGGGGTTGCTGCTGGGATGTTAGCCTCTGGAGATGATGCTTTTGCTTAGCCACCAACGCCCTGACGACCCGACTCGGTCGATGGGGAAAGGCGTTGCAAGGAAAGTGGCAAATTAGCGCCATAAAGCTTGATCAGGGTTGCCCAAAACAGATTAGCCCATTGATTTTGACGTGCATTGATTAAGCACGGTCAAACATGACCTATTGACAGTTATACAGCATTATGGGTTGGGTCAGAAGATTCCTAGCGGTTGATCCGGGGCGAAGGCTACGAGGGTCTGGGATGCATCTGCCGTGATTGCAAAATTTGCCTGGTAGAGTAAAAAGGCTGATTCCTCCAAACATCATGGTTGCAAGTGCTTCCCCTGACCTGACGGCCCGCCTGCAAACCCTGCGTGCCCAGTTTCCCGCGCTAGCGAACAAGTCCTATTTCAATTTTGGCGGCCAGGGACCCATGCCAACAGCGTCGTTGGTCGCCATTGACCAAGCCCACCGCACCCTACAAACTGAAGGGCCATTTTCGGGTCGCACCAATCAGTGGATTCAGCAATCAACGATGGCCATGCGACAGACCTTGGCAGAGTTGCTACATGTCCCAGTGGCGGCCATGACCCTGACAGAAGATGTGACAGTGGGCTGCAACATTCCCCTATGGGGGATCGACTGGCAGGTCGGCGATCGCATTTTGCTGACCGATTGTGAACATCCGGGGGTGATTGCTGCCGTCCAGGAAATCAGCCGTCGCTTTCAGATTGCAGTCGACTTTTGTCCTATCCTAGCGACGGCCCAAGGAGGCGACCCAGTCGCTGTCATTGAGGCAGCACTCCAGCCTCGCACGCGAATGTTGGTGGTCAGCCACATCCTCTGGAACACAGGACAATTATTGCCCTTAACGGAAATTGTGCAGCGGTGCCACGCCCACGCACCGGATCCCGTCTGGGTCTTAGTTGATGCGGCCCAGTCCGTCGGTATGATGCCGTTAGATCTCACCGCCACCGAGGTCGATTTTTATGCCTTTACGGGTCATAAGTGGTGCTGCGGGCCCGCCGGACTGGGGGGACTGTATGTCAGACCAGCAGTACAAGAAACCATCGCCCCTACATTTATCGGCTGGCGCAGTATTAAGACGGATGCCCAGGCTAATCCCATTGGCTGGCAACCCAACGGCCAGCGCTATGAAGTGGCTACTTCAGACTATCCGCTGATGGCAGGCTTGCAGGCAGCCTTGACGCTCCATCAAGATTGGGGCTCGCCCACAGTCCGTTTTCAGCGAATTTGCGAGCTGAGCGCGGCTCTGTGGCATCAATTACAAGCGCACCCAAACGTTCGGATGGTGTCAGCCACCTCCCCCCAGTCGGGATTAGTGGCGTTTGAAATCTTGGATGCGGCGGGCCAGCCCAGCCCTCAACAGCATGTGCAGTTAGTCCAAGATCTGGAAGCTGAAAACATGCTCTTGCGGATTTTGCTACATCCCCATTGCGTCCGGACCTGTGTCCACTACTTCACTTTGGAGGCAGAGGTGAACGCGTTAGGCGATCGCATCAAGCAATGGCTCGATGAACAGTAAGTGCATCCTCACACTATGACGTCCAGCCACAACAACGGGCTCACCGTCACACCAGACTTCCGTTACTCAGGCGAGAGAACACCATTCAAGGCTTGGGGGGCCGAGGGCGGAATTCCTTCCAACACAACTAACGATTCCATCACAGTTTTCACCAGGGGAGCTGCAACCGTCGAGCCGTAGGCATCAGCCCCGATGGGTTCATCAATGACAGCTAAGACGACAAAGCGCGGTTGTTCTACTGGCAATAGACTGACAAAGCTCGTAATGCGCCCAGAACCGTACTCGCCAAACTCATTCACTTTTTGAGCGGTGCCCGTTTTGCCAGCAATGCGATAACCCGAAATTTGCGCGGGTTTGCCGGTGCCATCAGCCACTACAGATTCCATCATTTTCAGCACAGCATCCGTCGTTTCTGCCGAAAAGACGCGCTGCGGGGTGGACGGTACTGGCTGCCAAGTAAACTCACCCTGGCCATCGACCATGCCCTCAACCACCGTCGGGGTAACTAGATAGCCGCCGTTGGCGATCGCCGCTTGCAATTGCAGTAGTTTCATTGGGGTCAGCACCATGCCCTGGCCAAAAGATGCGGTGGCCGTATCGACCCAGCTATTGACAAACTGATCTCGATCTTTGAGCGGTCCGGCATTTTCTGCCGATAGACCAATCCCGGTAGGTTGATCGAGTTCCAGCTTTTCTAACCAGCGATAAAAGTCGGCGGCGGGCATTTTGTCCATGATGTGCACCATGCCGACATTGCTGGAGTGTTTCAGCACTTCTGTCATAGTCAGGGGGCCAATGCGCCCAGAAGCCTCATAGTCAGAGTTTTGAATCGTCCATTCACCGATTTGAATTTGGCCTTCGTCATAAACCGTTTCCTCAGGCGTAATCACGCCCGCTTCCAGCGCGATCGCCACGTTAATCGGCTTGAAGGTCGACCCTGGTTCGTATAAGTCGGTGATCGCCCAGTTCTTGAGCCAGGCTAAATCGGCATCAAAGTACCGGTTCGGGTCAAAGGTCGGTTCAACGGCAAAGGCGCGTAGGGCACCCGTATGCACGTCCATGACCATGACCGTCCCCCGTTTAGCCGCAAACTGACGCAGGGTTTTGCGGAGCGCTTCTTGAGCAACTCGCTGCAGTCGACTGTCCAGCGTCAACTGCATCTGCTGCGGGGCGGCTTCTGCCGGGAGATTAGACACTGGCAGGGTCGGCCCCACCACGGTAGGCAACTGCGGCTCAGGGAGTCGCAGGCGGTCCTGATATTCCGCTTCGAGCCCGGTCTGGGCTTCGCCATCCAAATTGATAAAGCCGACAATCTGGGAAAACAGATCCTGCTGCGGATAAAACCGCTGCTGCATAGGAATCAGCTCTAAACCATCCAGCCTTAATTGCTGGATGCGGCGAGCCGTATCTTCCGATAGATCATCGATGAGGCGCACACCAGTTTGCTGGGCTTTGAGCTGTTCTGCCAAAGCTCCAGCCGGCAAATCTAAAACCGGTGCGAGGGTTTGAGCGACAACACCGATGGGCTGACGAAACAACGCTGGATGACCATACAGGGTATACACCAGCCGATCAACCGCGAGGGGTGTGCCCTGAGTATCCACAATGGGGCGACGGGTCACATTCGGCTCCAGTCGATGGGCCTGTTGCATCTGAGCCATCTCTCGGAGGATAGGCCCTTGAGTCAGTTGTAAATACCCCAGGCGTACCATGAGCCCGACTGTTGCCATCAGCAACACGCCCCACACTAGTGCGACTCGGCGCACTAGACGTTCTTTAGCGTGGCGCGATCGCGGGTGTGGAGACGGCTGGGCAACTGGACGTTGACGCTGAATTCGCTGCGACCCTCGCCGATGGCGCCTAGCAGTACGGGTAGATCCCATGGGCAAACCTCACAAGCAGGGGCACCTAATAGCCCTTCGGAAACAAACGGCGCTGGGGCGTTATTGTGGTGGTCGTCTGAGCCGCGGGTGCGCTGGAGACGGCATCAGCTGGCTTAGTCGTCTCCAGAAAGATCACATCCTTAGGGTGCAGCGTACCGTCATTCATCGCCGCGATCGCGGTCTGAGCCAGATGGTTTTTAAAGACAGCGTTGGCGGTGATCAACTGTTGTTGATGATCTTGCAATTGGCCTAAAGACGTCGTCGCAACGGTCAGTCGACGATTGGCATCCACGGTCACGGCATAAGCTGACAACGCCGCCGCCACAGACACCCCCGCCACCGCCAACGAGACCCGCTGCCCGATCACCAAAACTTTTAGCCAGAGGGGGTTATCGCGAGCCTGAACGGGTGGAAACGCCAACGGTGAGGCAGGGACAGTGGGCACGACGGTTAATCGTCGTTCACGCCTACTCTTGGAGGGCGAGCCGGATGACTGGGGCCGGGGTGCTAACACTTCAGATTTCAAGGCCGCAGACATAAACTCACTCCCATACCAAACATGCACACCACCACCACCAGGGGAGTAGTCTATCCACACACCCTAGAGTCAGCGACATAGTAACGCTCTCGACACCAGTCAGCAAGTAATTTTTCTACTTTCAGGACAAGATTCTGTCACTGGCTTCCATAAAATAGCTCAAAGCAGGGAATCTGCAACGTTTGTGGAACAGCCTTGCCGCGATCACGCAAATATCGTGCCCCGCAGTGCAGTGAGCCAGGGAACGGTACTGAAAGTCTTTGCAGACAGACAACACACCAACGGACTCACCCTCAAGTCATGGCGTAGAGGGCGAGCACGTCTGAGCAAGGTATTGGCCCACAGGTAATCAGGGGCAGTTGCCCCTATTGGACCTGCAGCATGATGGGCTCATTAGGTTCAATCACGACGACTCGCTGCGCCGTGACATTACCGACAGCGGCCCCAGCTACGGCACCGCCCAAGATTTCCCACAGGCTTATCCCATCCCCAAGCACAGCACCAATTACAGCACCGCCTGCTGCCCCAATCGCGGCATCGCCAGCGATCGCGCCGACAGAAGCCTCACGGGGATCTTTCACATCAGGTAGCAGGTCAGACATCGCTGTAAATGGCTGATTTAAGCCCCCAGCAGTGATCCCCGTAGCGATATATTGCAATCCACCAGAGATCGGTTCTAGTCGACCTTGAATCACGGTACCGGCAGGCAATTGACGCCCATTCACCGTCACTGATGACTCCACCACCAAAGGCAGCTCGTACAGGGTATTAGGGTCAAAATAGAGAGTTTCATCAGTCTGAGTCACGACCGGCAATTGGTTCAGCGTTTGCGTGGTCGATGTTTGCGCACTGGCCGTTGCGGGGAGCATCAACGGGAGCAGCGGAGTCACCAACAGCGGCATCCAACTCAGGGTACGGGTCAGCATCACGGCCTCCTGATCATCATGTTGTAGCGTTCATGGCCTAGCCTGAAATCTGTGCAGTCAGGTTCCAATACTAGATAATTGAGCAAGACGTAAACATCGCTTAAAAGTTCTCCCACGGCTATAGTTGTTGCCTATCCATCGTCATCTCTGGCAAATTAAGCGAACGGTAGCAGCCAAGCAAACTCTGCAAAAACGTACAAGACTCCCTCGCTGACGCACGCTAAAGTGGAATGCACTCAAGTCGTTTGCTGGCATGACCCTCTGTGAAGCACTCTGCCATCCCCAAAGAATCAACCAAGTTCTGGCGTGACCCGGTTCTGCATGATCTCGAAATGCTGCGAGCAACGTATGTGAATTATGCTTTTTCGCGCCATGCTCATGAGGGCTATGGTATTGCGATCGTCGAGTCAGGAGCGATGGCGTTCGACTATCGCGGTGCCACTCATATTGCCCCGGCGGGCAGTGTGGTGATTACTCAACCGGGTGAAATACACACAGGTCAAGCGGTTTTAGAAACTGGTTGGACGTATCGTACGCTCTTGCCTGCGACCGATTGGCTACAGCAGGCAGCTCGAGAGCTGACCGAGCGATCGCTCAATTTGCCCTACTTTGCCGCTCCGATCATCCATGATCGACGGCTGAATCAACATCTGGTCTCTCTACATCAGACGTTAGAAACGTCGCCATCACCCTTAGAGCGTGAGTCGCAGTTTTTGTGGAGCATGGCTCAGTTGGTGCGGCATTATGCCAGCGATCGCCCTACGCCTGCCAGCATTGGCCAAGAACACCGCATTGTCGAACAGATTCGTGACTATCTCATGGCGCACTACGCCAACAACGTTTCTCTCAAAGAATTGGCCAATCTCGTCAATCTCAAACCTTTACGCCTACTCCGTACCTTTCGCAAGCACACTGGCCTACCACCCCACGCTTATCTCAACCATATACGGGTGCAACGGGCTAAGCAGCTATTGTTGACGGGCTGCTCAATTACGGAGGCAGCGATGGCGACTGGTTTTAACGATCAAAGCCACCTACATCGCCACTTCAAAAAAATGGTGGGGGTTACTCCTGGCCAATATGTCCAAGGGTGTCATCCGATTCATTAGCCATGTAGCAGAGTTCGGAATGCGGAATGCGGAATGCGGAATGTGGAATATGGAAATGCAATGCCTGTCACGCCAGCGTTATCGTTTTCTGGGGTGTTCCCAGCCAATTACAGATGGCTGTGTTGAGAGCAAATCCTTCTCAAACGCCGGGATTCACCGCCGCGTACAGGGCAGAATAGTCAGACTCTGCCAGTCCCTGGGCGATCGCTTGCTGCACCACTGTCGCTACCGTGTCTGAGAGGGTTGGGTCGAGGCCCGCTGCCTGGGCCGCTTGGCTAAACAGCCGCATATCTTTGAGCAGATGCTTAGTGGGAAAGTTGGGGTTACTAAAATTGCGATCGCACATGCGGCTCAGCTTTTTATCAAAGGTTGGCGCGTACAGTGCACTGTTACGCACGATGTCCATAAAGGTCTCAACCGGAATGTTTTCTCGCTGTACCAAAGCCAGACTCAGGGCAAAAGCCGTCGTCAGCGATCCAATTAATTGATTCATCGCGAGTTTGACGGCGGCACCCGCCCCCACCGGCCCCACAGGCAGCACCGGGTCGCCCAGACAGGTCAACACCGGGTGCCACTGCTCAAATTGAGAGGGAGTACTGCCGACCATGACAATCAAGCTCCCGTCTTTAGCTTGCGGAATACTGCCCAGTACGGGTGCTTCTAAATACTGTCCTTGAGCTGCTGTCACCTGACCTTGCAGGTCACGACTCTGCTCAGGAGCGATCGTGCCCATTTGGATGAGGGTATGGCGTGCCAGAACAGGTTGGGTCTCTGGGGTGAAGAGGGTAGCCGCGATCGCGGCTGCATCAGCCAACATCAAAATGGTGCAGTCACAGGCAGTCAACACCTCTGCTGGGCTGGACACGACTTGAATTCCCTGATCAGCCAACGGCTGGAGCTTAACTGCAGACCGGTTATACTCAGATCTTGCACCAGTCTCAAGTGAGACAGTAGTTCTCAAATTTGCGGTT
>CAZLYS010000132.1:0-8797 GCA_964563415.1 uncultured Halomicronema sp. | reverse complement strand
CCATGCTGGGCGTGGTCGCCGTTCTGCTCGAACTCTTTTTAGCCGAAGGTCCACTCCACGCTTTAGGGCTCATCTAAACGCGGCTCGCTAACCGAGGAAGGCGGTATCCTTGCGTGGTCTTTGGCCTGAAGTAAAGGGTTCACAATTGCTGGAAGCCAACGTTAAGCGCCTAGGTCATATGAACCCATGGCCTAGGTGCTTTGCTTCGTTAGCGTCTGTCGAGATCGACGCAAAATGATGCTTTTAGTCTCAATCTGGTTGTGCGACAAGCGTTAGCAGGTAATCTGAATAACAGTGATTGAGATCAACGCTGTCCTAATATCCCGCCTCAAGAATGGGGATATATCGGCCTAAATCTGATTCCCATCGAGTATCTTCCTTCAAGTTTATGTCCCCTTCTTTGCGAAGTCTCCAAAATCCGTCAATCCGGGAACTAGCCAATGGTATTGAACGCATTTGGCAGCAGGAGTTAGCGCTACAGCCCTACGTCATTCCTCATGATTTGGGATACATCGAAGGGTGTTTGGAAGAAGAAAAAGTCGTTATCGAAAATTGCTGCTACCAAACTCCACAGTTTCGTAAACTGCATATGGAGCTTGCACAGATTGGTAACGGGTTAGATATTTTGCACTGTGTGATGTTTCCGAATCCTGATTACAATCTGCCCATTTTTGGAACTGATTTGGTGGGGCGGCGTAAGGGCGGTATCAGTGCCGCGATTGTCGATCTTTCTCCAGTCAGCCCAGATCGTTCTTTGCCTGTGACTTATCAGCATGACCTTGAGCAACTGCCCAGTTTGGACTTTGTCCAACCCCGAGACTTGCCAGAGTGGGGCGATATTTTTTCCGATTATTGCCTCTTTATTCGTCCCACTGATATCACCGAAGAAAATCTCTTTTTAAAGCGGGTGATGGACTTTCTTACGCTGCATTGCCAGATTGCAACTAAGACCCAGCCGCTGAACTCCGCCAAAGATATTCTTGGTGTTGTGTCTGGTCAGCGGAACTATTGCACCAAGCAGCAGCAAAACGACAAGACCCGCCGCATTCTCGAAAAGTCATTTGGCACGGAATGGACCGAGCGCTATATGACCACCATGCTATTTGATATGGATACGGAGCTGCAGACGAGTGACATCGTTCGATCCTAATGATCTGCCCCCAGCATTAGAATTGTTATCCCAGCAGGTCCAAAGCCCGAATCTAAAGACTCGGATAATGGCCATGCTGGAGTTACAAAAGGCTTCGATGCCTGCCCCAACGGCTTTTCCTTTGTTACAGAGAGCCCTTAATGACGAGGCCGAGCAAGTTCGAGGAATGGCGGCCTTTGCCTTAGGCATTAAGCCCGTTCCCGAAAGTTTGGCATTACTGATTCAGGTCATGGAAACGGACTCAGATTACAACGTCCGAGCAATGGCAGCAGGAGCGTTAGGGTATCTGGGAGATCGCCAAGCCTTAGAAGCCCTCAGCCATACTTTTTTTGAAGATACCAATTGGCTAGTGCAATTTAGTGCTGCCGTTGCATTGGGTAATTTGAAAGATCCCAAGGCGATTGGGGTATTGTTGAAAGCTCTGGAAAGCGATCAGTCACTGCTTCAAGAAGCGGCCGTGATGGCGATTGGCGAAATTGGGGCCGTTGACCAGGTCGAACAGATCCTAACGTTCGTCTCTTCCGACGACTGGATGATGCGTAAGCGGGTGGCCGAGGCCTTAGGCAATTTACCCAGCGAGCAAAGTCACTCGGCACTGAATTACCTTAGTCAAGACGCAAATCCCCAAGTGGCGGACGCGGCTACGCTCGCCCTCAAGCAGTTAGCGGAACTGCCTTAATTGGGAAATCAAATGATCGAAATAAGGTTCGAGCTCTAGCGTTGAGGCTTCTAATCGATATAGGCTCGCGTGTTTAATCCCTTCCAAACCGACAACCATGGCGTCCAACGGCACTTTTAACTCTTGATAAAGCAGTTGCATCGCGTGTAAGCCAGTAGCGCTGGTGTAATCAGTGCGTTGTCCGGCAATCCCATAAGTGATGCATCGCAAGAAATGCCAAAAGTCTCGCCAGCAGGCATCGGCTCGCTCCGCCGGATATAAGCCGCCACCTGGTTGGGTAATCTGCGGAAATTTTTCTAAGACAGTCCCCCGTGCTTCGTCCACGATCACAGTCACCTGATCTCGGAGTGTCTGAGCGATCGCCAAAGAATCTGCCATCTCAGGCGCTAAAGTGTGAAGTCGCTGCAAGTCTTCATCAGTTAGATACCGTCGGTCATCATCGGCAGCTTGCAAGCACTGAATCACTTCTGAGGGATAGGCCTCATGCCAGGTTTCAAAGCTGACAATACGGGCTTTTTGAATCAGGTCTCGTACCTTCTCACTTAAGGGCACCGTAGACATAAATATCGCCAGATATTGCAATAAATTCCAACGATCGAATTTTCCCACTCATTAGAATCAGAGAGCCGAAATATTAAGACTTTTACACTAAAGTCTGCCCAAAATATTTCCTTCCAAACTGAAATAACGATTGTTGCCACCTTCACCAAATGCCTACTTGCGCGTATTAAGGGAGCTTTAGACTCTAAAATTAGGTGGCTATTGGAGATGTTTCGCACGTTTTAACCGCCATGGAATTGCAAGAGATCAAACAGGATTTGCAAAATGCGGATTATCAACATCGTGTCAAGGCGATCGCGGCTCTGAGAGAGTACCCCCCAGAAGTCGCCATTCCATTACTGACCAAGCACCTACTGGATAAAGAATTTTTGGTGCGGACGTTTGTCGCCAGAGAGTTGGGATACCAGAAGACAGCGGATGCCTTTGCCGGGTTGCTGGAACTGATTATGTTTGACAACACCCCAAACGTCCGGGCAGAGGCCGCAAATTCTCTATCGCTATTCGGCCAAACGGCCGCACCTCACCTACTGCAAAGTTTCATCAAAGATGACCACTGGCTAGTACGCATTAGCATTTTGGCAGCACTCGTAGACATGAGTAGCCCCGAAGAGCTCCTCGAGGTTTGCCAAATTGCGATCGCGGGTAACGACAGACCGGTACAGGAAGCGGCGATCGACGCCTTAGGCTCCCTTGCAGACTCCGATCATCGGAACATCGCCTTAGACCATTTGCTGAAATTAGCGAATTCAGAAACTGCCTATGTGCGTGCCCGTGCAGCTTCTTCGCTAAAGCACTTTGACGACCCCTCTGCAAAAGCCACGTTAGCTGCACTACGGGCCGATCAGGATCACACCGTCATTGGTGCGGCAATGGAACCTTTACTAGAAGACTAGTTGCGCTAACGTTGTTGCCTTGAGGATATCCAACCAAATGCATAAATCCTTGTTGGCATCATCTCTCTAGGAATGTTTGGAGAGCCTTCCTGGGTTGCCCCTGGGTTGTTGTGTCCGCCCTCAAAGGATAATACGAATGCGTATAATGAGCAAATTGTCCAGCATCTCGTGTATATTGTTACATAAGTTTTTCTTCGTCTTGGCACAATAGGCTGAATCTCGGGGGTATTTCCAACCAGCGCGATTGATTTGAATTTACGGAGGCTGTTATGGCTGAAATTCCTAAAGGTGGTGAAATGTTATGGAAACTCGTCGGCGACGATCGCGTTCTCCACTTACGTCATAATCCCTCGGAACCCTGGCGCTACTACGAAGAATTTCCCGACTATGTCAAGCCTGACCCTGATGGATTTTCCAAAGGCATCGCTACGTTTATGGCTTTACTCAAGCAAGACTGGACAGCAGTGAAGTCATAACCCCGTCATTGGTATCGGAGGAGGTGACCGGATAAGGATTTTGATGAAGCTCCCCATCAGGTCACCTGAGATGCACTTGACCCTTGGATTGTGACAAAATATTAACTAAGCTTGTGTTTATGGGCTTATTGATGATTGAGCTTGATCTTTTAGTGACGTGGCAGATATGAAAATGACGACCCAGATCTCTGAGCTAAGCTTAGAAGCTCTTGTAAACGCCTTCTTTGAGGCTTCGGCAGGAAGCTGGCGATCGCAGCGTCGCTATTACACTCTCAAGAGTGGTGATACGCAAGAAGTCGTGAGTCTTTTAACGGTTGAACCATTAGCCCAAGGGGCCGACGAACTGCAGCAGTTAGCTCGTAAGCATGAATTAGCCGACGAGTCCGCGCTTGTCTGTGGTGTTTTGACCACCTGGGATAGTAATTACATCGGCCCTGGAGCAAAACAAACCAGTGGTTCTACCGTCTTTGGAGTAAAAGGGAATCAGCTATACCGCGATCGGGGTTTTTCAAGCCCCAAACCGATCATTGCTCAGTTTTCGATGCGCGATGCCGAAACTATGTGCCTGCGTACTGAATATAGTGGCAATGTATTTGAAGAAGAAGTCAAGCTCATTGGTCAGCAATACCGCACTCGCCAGACCATTATTTCTCGCGCTGGCGAAGAGGTGATGATCGGTCAATATCTGGAAACAAGAGTGTCGTAACTTGTCCTTGTTTTGGACTTTGGCTTACCCTGGTCAAGGTAGGTATTTCGCTAGGTGGCGATTGATACGGTTTGAGTTTTTAAACACCTTAGAGCATCTAAGGTGTCGAGTTACATAACTGGCATCAGCAACAAGAGCGTGACCCGAGAAGAAACTGTCAAATTACAGGAGCTGATAAGAGCTCAGAAACATTTGAAGCAGTGGTTGCGTATGCAAGCATTGTATCTGCTCAAAAATGGCGAGGCGACCTCGATTCCCCCAACCACCCGAATTCTGGGCTAAGACCGCTCTGTTGTGCCGCGCTGATTACTGAGCTATCAGCAATCTCGACTTTCCGGACTCCTCAACAGCTCCGAATGCAGTACTTGTGTGCATTATTGGGTGGTCTATGATCATGATCTGGTGTATGGCCGCTGGAAAGCCAAACTCCAAACCCTCTTCTCCAAGCCATGTCCAACAGGCTCCGACGCCGTCGCGGCGTTCTCCTAAAGATTGGCCTGGAAGTTGCACTTAGCGGTGCGCATTGCCCTCGACTTGCACCCCTGTTATGGGGTGCGACAAACTGGCGTCGACACTCCATAACAGGTGATTTTGTTTGCCACGTCGATGCTCATTATTGCGAATATGTGCGGATTTGCGAATATGTTCGCAATCGCACTCAGGACATCGCATCGACACCTCCCGTTGTTGTGCATCCCTCAATTATGTAAAACCCATTCTTGAGTCGGGAGGTACCACTTTCTCAAGAGCCTTTTTGATTAGCTGACCGAAATCGACCCGCGATGAAATGCCGCTGCTGGCGATGTTTGGTGCTGCGGCCCGTCACCCGCTTACGCCACATGCGAAAGCTGCTGGGCTTCATTTCCCGGCGCATTAGCGTAATAACGTCTTTTTCTGGCAAACCAAACTGCAGTTCGATCGCATCAAAAGGGGTCCGGTCTTCCCAGGCCATTTCAATAATGCGATCACGATCGTCGCTATTCAGATCAGGTAATCGATTGCTCATAAACGTCAGGCGTCCAGTCTTCACTCATTGAGGAGCACTTGAATTTTCTAATCTCTATATATAGCTTGACAAAAAGTTAGCCAGAAATCAGCCGCCAAGCACATCGGCCATACCAAAATTTTCGTTAGGCTAAGGGCCAGATCACTCTCCTGAGTTGCGCTATGCTGCACGGCTTCATGCCTCCCCAACGCTACTTCGCCTATCTCACCTGGCAAATGATTGCCGATATGCCTGATAAAGAGAATGTGGTGATGGCCCAGCCCATTGGGGCGATCGAGCAGCATGGGCCACATTTGCCCTTAGCTGTTGATGCCGCGATCGCAGCCGCCGTTCTCGGTAAAGCCTTAGCGGCCCTCCCAATATCCATCCCTGCTTACAGCATGCCGCCGCTTTACTACGGCAAATCGAATGAGCATTGGCATTTTCCCGGTACGATTACCCTGTCAGCTCAAACCCTGCGACAGGTACTAATGGAGTCAGCAGAGAGTTTGTATCGTGCGGGCTTTCGCAAGCTGCTCTGGCTCAACGCCCATGGTGGTCAACCTCAAGTGCTCGACATGGCAGCTCGCGATTTGCACCAGCAATATCCCGATTTGATGGTGTTTCCCCACTTTGTGTGGAACGTGCCGAATCCGGCGGCGGAAATGCTTACCGAAAAAGAGCTGGAACTCGGCATTCATGCGGGCGATGCGGAAACTAGCTTGATGATGGCGATCTTGCCCGAACAAGTGAAGGCCGATCAGGCGGTGTGTGAGTATCCCCACGGTTTGCCAACCGATGGTCTGCTCAGTATGGAGGGGGCACTGCCCTTTGCTTGGGTCACAAAAGATCTCACCCAAAGCGGGGTGCTCGGTGATGCCACCGCCGCTAGCCGAGAAAAGGGCGATCGCCTACTTGCAGCGCTGACTCAAGGCTGGGTAGACGTGATGACAGCCATTCATCAATTTCAACAACCGGCTGCCTCGCAACTTACCAAACCAGGTCAGAAGTGAGCCAGCAAATCGATTAGACAAAACAGTGCGTTGGCCAGGGTTCCCGCAATTCGTGACTATGAGGGGAATCTTCAAATCGCTGAAATTCACAGCCTGTAATACCTTCATTGAGGCACTCGAAACTGGGCACTTGGCAAGTTGTCTATATCCCATCAGAAAACTTAGTTGTGAACAGTCTGTCTGTGACGGAACCCAGTATCGTAAATGTACTAATTCCTCTGTGGTGCTAATGGTTTCCTTATTATTGCGTCATGGCCGTTTGGTCACAGATCCCCAGACAACCGTTGATATTGCGATCGCCGATGGCCTGATCACTGAGATCGCGCCCAGCCTCGAAGTTACGGCTAACCAGGTCATCGATCTAGAAGGGCAATTGGTCAGTCCACCCTTTGTTGAATCCCATATTCACCTCGATTCGGCGTTAACTGCTGGACAGCCTCGATGGAATCAGAGCGGTACCCTGTTTGAAGGCATCGAAGTTTGGGGAGAGCGCAAGCAGTCTCTCACTTTAGAAGATGTACAGCAACGGGCGATCGCGACGCTCAAAATTCTGGCCAGTCAAGGTACGTTGTTTGTGCGCACCCATGCCGACGTCAGCGAACCGTCGCAAATTCCCCTCAAAGCGTTGCTAGCCGTACGTGAAGCGGTTCAAGACTGGCTAACTTTGCAGGTAGTGGCCTTTCCTCAGGATGGGATTTACAGTCATTCAGGTAACGCCAAACGATTAGAAGAAGCGATGAAATTAGGAGCTGATGCCGTGGGGGGCATTCCCCACTATGAGCTCACTCGCGAAGATGGCGTCCAGTCAATCCACACCATTTTTGACCTAGCAGAACGATACGATCGCCTGATCGATATCCACTGTGATGAAATCGACGATGACCAGTCGCGGTTTTTAGAAGTCGTGGCAGCTGAAGCCATGCGCCGAAATATGGGCGATCGCGTCACGGCTAGCCACACCACTGCTTTTGGCTCTTACAACAATGCCTATGCGTTTAAACTTATGGGCTTTTTGAAGCGAGCCAAACTCAATTTTGTCGCCAATCCGCTCATCAATCTCACGCTGCAGGGGCGCACCGATACTTATCCCAAACGACGCGGCCTGACTCGGGTAAAAGAGCTGTGGCAAAACGGCCTAAATCTCAGCTTAGGCAGCGACTGCATTCAAGATCCTTGGTACAGCCTGGGTTCCGGCAGCTTGCTAGAAGTGGCCTCAATAGCAGTCCACGCCTGCCAGATGACGGGGCGCGATGAACTGGTAGCCTGCTATGACATGATCACCCGCTTTGGTGCCAATACGCTCAATGTTGCTGACGCATATGGTTTAGCAGTGGGAAAACCCGCCAATTTGATCACCCTAGATGCGGATGATGCGATCGCTGCCATCCGCGATCGTGCCACCATTCGTCATGTCATCTCCCGAGGTAGCCTGCTTGTCAGCACCTCTAAACCCGAAGTTTCTTGGCAGCACCAAGTCTAGTCTTAGGAAGTAGTGGCTGCGGGCGATCGCTGCTGCAAAGTCTGTAAGAACGCAAACACACCAGGTGGGTGCAAAGCTTCAGCCAAAACCACGGCCCCGACATGCCGTTCGAGCGGCGCTGGCAGGCGAGCAATATTGACCCCAGGGGGAATTGGATGCGCTGATAAAGAAGGAATGATCGCCGCTCCTAACCCTTGGGCAACCATACTAAGAATAGTGCTCGTCTCACGGAACTGATAGCGCGGTTCCAGGGTCAATCCGGCCTGCTTGAAGTGCGTTTGCACCGCCTCAAAGCAGCTATTGTCTTCCGGATAGACAATGAGGGGTAAGTTTACCAACTGTTCCCAAGTTAAGACAGGTTCAGTAGGGTTCATATCTGGTGGCAACAGCACCCAAAACGGATCGCTCATCAATTCCCAACTCTCAAACTCTTCGCTCGTGGGTAAAAACGTGATGCCAATATCAGCCTTGCCGCAGCGGATTTGCTCTTCAACATAGCCAAAATCGTAATGCTCAGTGATGGTAACCGCGATCGCTGGATGCTCTTTATTGAACTGAGCGACAATGCGCGGTAACAAATTTGCAGCGGCGCCCCGAAACGTGGCAATGCGGACCTCTCCCCCTTGCAATCCCTTGTGCAAGTTGGCGGTTTGCTGCATCTGTTCTAGCAAGTGCAAAACTTCCCGGGCCTGTTGAGTAATGGCTTTCCCCGCCGGGGTTAACTGAGCACCATGGCGACCGCGCGCCAGTAAAATGACGCCCAGTTCATCTTCTAAAGTGGCGATCGCGTGACTTACTGTTGGCTGAGTCAGTCCTAGTTCCAATGCCGCCTCACCAAAGCTGCCAAAATCGGC
>CAZLYS010000131.1:0-8798 GCA_964563415.1 uncultured Halomicronema sp. | reverse complement strand
CCTTCGGCAATGACACTGATTTGGGTCGCTGACCGATAAGCAAACTTTTCTAATGTTTCAAATACTTGAATGGCGAGCGGATGACTAATCAACCCGGTCTGCACAGCTGCCTCAGGCAGAATATCTTGCAGGTTGAGCACCGTTGGACAGCGATAGATCAGCTTTAGGAGGGCGACGGGCACAGCGACGGGCAGCGACGGACTCGTGTTCAAAATCACGTCAGGACGCCATCCTTGTAGAGCCTTGATGAAGCTCAGGCCAACAAAACTACCTTCAAGCAGCAGGCGGGTAAACAACCCTGGATTAGGTCGAATCCATACATAGCACCGTTGAATGGTTACTCCGTTCTTTTCTTCAGTCGCGAACCATTTGCCACGATAAGCCGGATAGATTTTGCGCTCCGGATAATTTGGCATTGCAGTAATTACTCTAACCTCATGCCCACGCTTAACTAACCCTTCTGCCAACTCGGTCATCAGCGGTGCGATACCGATAGGCTCAGGATGATAGTTGTAGGAATAAATCAGAATGCGCATGACTTCGGAACTTCCTTTGGCTACTGACTGTGAAGGTGTTTGAGAATAAGAGAACTTAAAAGAGCGACTAGACATTAAGGTGACTCAACGCTTGGCAAAAAGTGCATGTGCAGCCTCAACAGCTAGTCCATACCTATATATATGCCCTGCATCAAATGTCATGTCCGGAGACGACGGCAATCTTCATAAGAATCCGAAACTTTGATTAAGCTACAAAGAAGAAATCAAGTTGGCATTCTCACGCCTTTAATCTACCCAAATAAAGCTAAAAAGCTTCAAACTCAATGCTTTCAGGTAGATTTAATGAGAGTTTTAAATTACGATCTAAGTGATTTCAGTAAGATTACTGTGGCAAGAAAAGCGAGGTTTATCTTGTCCAACCTGAATATAATCACATATAAAACTTCTTCAATTAACCATGAAGATGACTTAAAGAGAGGCTAGCCGACAGATTCTACAACCTCTCAATAAAAAAATGAGTTTCATCAATACTCGTTAGTATGCTGACGCGAACAACAACGTTAAGTTCCTTATGATTTTCTTCATGAATTTGCCATCAAGCTTCATGTTGAAGAGGATTGGCAAGAGCAGTTGCAACATTGTGCTCTGGCTAGCCAAGGATTTCAGATCCCAATTGCATTTAATGACTTGCCGTTGATGGATAGATAAGCCTGCCAGAGTGGCACCTCAACAAGTCGCTCTTGAGATCAATAATCGCTGACTATAAAAAACAGCAGAGCTTAGTCTCTGAGTAGGGTAAACTCCATCAGACAACAATTAGCCCAGCTCCTTTGAATCTCATGAAGTTTACGAAGGATAGAGCATGCATGATATGTGGATGGACAAAATTAAGAGCTTCCAACGCCTCTCTAGTTGTGTCTCCACTCAATCAACTGAATCTTTTGGATCTCAAGGTTGAGGGCTGAGCTAACTCATTTGCAATAGAGTCTCCTCTAATAGAAGATTTTGGCGGCAATTAATTAATGTCTCTGTGCTCATCAACAACCCATCGAAGCTGTGAGCAACTCAAAGGCTAAGCCAGCTTAGTCTTAATACCGGCTTAGTCCTAACAAATAAAGGACATTGTGGTAACTGATGGCTTGTAGGATTGGCAAGGTTAGGGATTTTCTCGGTAGAGTAAACGGCGTCCTTGTTAAACCTCTTTTAATTACTCGGCAGATATCTAGAAGTTATGTTGAAATTCAAGTTCTGGTTGCTGGCCTTGTGCTTCGCCCTGTTTCCGCTAATTTTGCCCCAACTTGCTCCAGCTATATCGACTAATGAGCCCGTGTTGACATCGGGAGACAACTTGTTGGTCGAAGGAATCCCCCCTATTCCAATGAGTTTAGTAGCGCAAGCCAATCGCTACACGCAGTTCCGTACTGCTTCGTTGCAAAGCTGGCATCCAACTCGTCGCGAGATGTTGATTTCTACGCGGTTTGGCGATACCGTCCAGACTCACCGAGTTAGTCAGCCCTTGGGGTTACGCTATCAGCTCACTTTCTTCGACGAACGGATATCAAGGGTCAGCTATCAGCCGACTACAGGGGACTACTTTCTGTTTAGTAAGGATGTCGGCGGCACAGAGGCGAACCAGACCTTCCGCTATGACTTTGCAACAGGGGATACTACGCTCCTAACAGATGGTAGCTCACGCAATAGTGGCGGCATTTGGTCAACGGCGGGCGATCGCATCGTCTACACCTCGACTCGGCGCAATGGTGAGGATGCAGATTTGTACGTGATGGATCCGCAAGCACCAGAGAGCAAACGCTTGTTAGCTGAAGTGGAAGGTGGTGGATGGTTTCCCACCGATTGGTCACCAGATGACAAACAGATTGCTGTGATTGAGTATATTTCCATCAACGAGGCTAATCTGTGGCTGTTTGACGTGACTACTGGGGAACGTACGCCACTGACTCAACAGTCCGGCGAGGTTTCAGTAGCCTATCTAGATGGCATCTTTAGCTCAGATGGCAAACGGTTGTACACAGTCAGCGATCGCGACTCAGAGTTTCTACACCTGGGCTATTTGGATTTAGACACTCAGAAGTTTAGCCATCTCAGCAGCGATATTCCCTGGAATGTGGAAGCCGTTGACTTATCGCCTGATGGTTCGCAGATTGCCTTTATTGTTAATGAAAACGGTGTCAGTGTGCTGTATGTAATGGATCCCGTCACAGGGGCCAAGCAAACTTTTGACGAGATTCCGGCTGGGCAATTACGGGGACTTGAGTGGCGCCAAGACAGTGAGGAACTGGGCTTTACACTATACTCAGCGCGCTCTACTGCGGATGTGTTTTCGCTCAACGTGACTACTGGAAAGCTAGAGCGATGGACCCAGAGTGAAACTGCTGGTCTCAATCCCAGCACCTTTACTGAACCAGAGTTAATTTCTTGGGAGAGCTTTGACGGGCGTACTATTACTGGCTTCCTCTACCGTCCACCGGCTGACAAGTTCCCTGGCCCCCGGCCAGTAGCCATGTATATCCATGGGGGACCTGAGGGCCAGTTCCGCCCTTCGTACTTAGGACGACTCAACTACTACATCAATGAGCTGGGCATCGCCATGCTGTTTCCCAACGTGCGGGGCTCGACGGGTTATGGCAAAACCTTTACCAAGCTCGACAATGGTTACCTCCGAGAAGATGCGGTCAAAGATATTGGGACGCTACTGGATTGGATTGATGCAGAACCGGGATTAGATAGCGATCGCATCTTAGTTAGTGGCGTTAGCTATGGAGGCTACATGTCCTTAGCGGTGGCGACGAATTACGCCGACCGAATTCGCGCTTCGATCAACGTCGTGGGGATCTCTAACTTCGTTACCTTTTTGGAAAACACAGAGGACTATCGTCGTGATTTACGACGAGTAGAATACGGCGACGAGCGCGACCCAGAGATGCGCGAGTTTTTAATCCAGATCTCCCCTCTAACAAATGCCGATAAAGTCAAAAAGCCGATGTTAGTAGTACACGGTGCCAACGATCCCCGTGTCCCTCTCAGCGAAGCAGAGCAACTAGTGGAAATTTTGGCAGGTAAGGATGTACCGGTTTGGTACCTCGTCGCTAATGACGAGGGACACGGCTTCTCTAAAAAACAGAATATTGACTACCAGTTCTACACAAACATCATGTTCATGCGGCAGTTTTTGCTGGATATGCCTGTGGCGACAGAGCCAGTGCTAAGAAGAAACGCTATTAGCAACAAAGCATGACGACTCAGTAATCGAGCTTGCTGCGGCAGGTAAAGAGTATCATCCTTTACCTGCCAGCTTTGTCTAGTGAACGGGCGAACTGATCATGGGCTGTAGCCTCTGGTGTGGTGCTTTGCTTTGCAGGAGGCTGATTTGAGCGTTTCTTCAGCGTGACAGAAAGGCGATCTCAAATCCTTGTACCTTTTGTGACTTAGAGATGAGTACTCTACCATTCTGATTTGCAAAATGAAGCGAGTAGTAAAAATCAGGAATTTCCAGCTTATCTACTTGAGACCTGATCGTTTAACTCACAATTTGTGGCACTTACTGCACAGAATCAAGATACAGCAGCAATTTTTACTGCTCTTGCATAAGCCGGAGGTAGTCTTGCCGGAGTTGCACATGACTTTCAGTGATGCGCTCTGAGAGGTGCTTCTCGACTTGGCACAACTCTTGCCAAAAGGTTACAGACCGCTGGGTTGTTACATATTCGCGCCACAGCAGTTGCAGCATTGCCGCCACTTGCGGATCATTAGTCTGAAGCGTCTCTAAAACCTCGTTGAATGCTGCGTGGGCTTTTTCATTAGAGTCGCTATCTTGAGCAAGGCTAATAGCACTTTCCAAAGCTTTAACAGGAGATTGTGACAGGGGCTTATTCATGGAACAACTTTATCTCTGGACAACAAAAACAGGCTTTTAAAACCGAAATGCTCTAGGGCTTCTTATACAATGCATTAACAGAGTATACAGATTGATAACTTTCTTATCTATGGGCAAGAACCGTATTCTTTCCGGCATTCAACCTACGGGCAACCTGCACTTGGGCAATTATTTAGGTGCCATCCGGAACTGGGTCAACCTACAAGAGGAATACGACAGCTTCTTGTTCATGGCAGATTTGCACGCCATTACTGTGCCGCATGACCCCAACGCCCTAGCTGAGGATACGTATAAGGTAGCGGCCACTTATTTGGCTTGTGGCATTGATCCGCAAAAGTCGACCATTTTTGTGCAATCTCACATTTCGGCCCATAGCGAGTTGGCTTGGCTATTTAACTGTGTGACTCCTCTGAATTGGCTAGAACGAATGATTCAGTTTAAGGAGAAGGCGGTTAAACAGGGGGAAAATGTGACGGTCGGGTTGTTTGACTATCCAGTTTTGCAAGCGGCAGATATTTTGCTGTATGAACCCGATTTAGTGCCTGTGGGCGAAGATCAGAAACAACATGTGGAATTGACCCGCGACATTGTTAACCGCTTCAACTTTCAATACGGCAGTGAAGAAAATCCCGTCATCAAGGTACCAGAACCGCTGATTCAAAAGGCTGGGGCGCGCGTGATGAGTCTGACGGATGGCACTAAAAAGATGTCCAAGTCTGATCCGTCAGAGATGAGCCGTATCGACTTAATTGATGCACCGGAACTGATTCAGAAAAAAGTCAAACGGTGCAAAAGTGATCCGGTGCGGGGGTTGGAGTTTGACAATGCCGATCGCCCGGAATGCCATAACCTACTGACGCTCTACATGATCTTGTCTGGGCAAACGAAGGAAGCCGTCGCTCAGGAATGTGCCGAGATGGGATGGGGACAGTTCAAGCCGTTGTTGGCAGAGACCCTGGTAGAAGCGTTGAAGCCGATTCAAGACAAGTTTCATAGCCTCATGGGCGATCGCACCTATCTGGAATCGATCTTGCGGGATGGGCGCGCAAAGGCAGAGGTCATTGCGTTACAAACGTTACACAAAGCAAAAGCCGCTTTGGGATACTCCCAACCCCTCTAAGCTCCCTAGGTCTTGGGTTAATTCGAGAATGTGAGGAGTCACAAGATATACTGGCGACATAGTTTGGCTCGAACTTCGTTCTTAAATATTATTTTTTCTTGAATCAAATTTAATGCTGCCGACTGACTCTACAAGCCCGCATACGTTCCCGACTTCGCATTTTCAAAAAGCAGCTGAGGCCGGTGACTTTTTAATCACGGCAGAAGTAATGCCTCCGAAGGGCGGAGACGTCAGCCATATGGTCGATATGGCTCAGCGGTTACGGGGGCGGGTGCATGCCGTGAATATCACTGATGGCAGTCGGGCCGTCATGCGTATGTCATCAATGGCAGCAGCAGCCGTATTGCGGCAACACGGCATCGAACCCATTTGTCAAATGGCCTGCCGCGATCGCAACCGCATTGCCCTCCAGGCTGATCTGTTAGGAGCCTATGCCCTAGGGATTCGCAACATTCTGGCGCTAACAGGAGATCCCGTGAAAGCTGGAGATCAAAAGGGCGCTCGACCGGTTTTTGACTTGGAATCTGTACGGTTACTCCAGCTAATCCGTCAGTTGAACTATGGCTTGGATGCCTGCAATCGGCCGTTACCTGACCAGCCCGTTCGGTTATTTGCTGGAGCCGCGATCGATCCACAGTGTCGCAGTTGGTCGGGTCTGCAGCGTCGCTTTGCCAAAAAGCTGGAAGCCGGAGCCCAATTCTTCCAAAGTCAGCTTATTGACGACTTTGAAAGGCTAGATAAGTTTATGGATCAGATTGCCTCAGGATGCGATAAACCCATTTTGGCGGGCATCTTCTTGTTGAAATCCGCTAAAAATGCTCAGTTCATCAACCGCAACGTACCAGGGGTGACAATTCCTGAGCATATTATCCAGCGGTTAGCTGACGCTCGAGATCCCCTACGAGAGGGGATGAAAATTGCGGCAGAACAGGTCAAAGCCGCGCAAGATCTCTGTCAGGGCGTTCATATGATGGCCATTCGCCGAGAGGACTTGATTCCAGAAATTTTGGATTTGGCGAATATCAAGCAATTACAGACAGTTCCATCAGTCACCCAACGCGAGCCGGCAGAGTTATCGCGTCTAAGATTTGGTCGCTCGAAAAGGCTCGGGAGCAGCGAGGGTTAATCTATCAGGTGTCGTGTTCTTGCTTGAATGTATGAATTTGTGGCCCAGTTATGGATGGTGAAAATCTAGAGCTTTATTGGCTTTCGCAGGCTCTTAGGGATAGTAGTGTCCGTCAGGGAGGATGGTGGAGCGATCGCACTTGGCCTCAGCAATATTTACGTTAGAAGCCCGAAACAGTGTCACTCCAACAAGGCAGGCTCCATTTAACTGCGTGTCTAATAGCTCGGCCCCACTCAGGTCAGCCCCACTCAAGTCAGCCCCACTCAAGTCAGCCCCGGTTAAGTCTGCTCCACTCAAATTACAACGAATTAAACTCGCCTGGCGCAGGCGACTATAGCGTAAGTCAGCTCGTGAAAGATTAACACCGTTCAGCTGGCCTCGACTGAGGTTACTATTCGACAATTTGGCATCACAAAGATTACCTTGCTTAATCACTAAATCTTGTAAATTTGCTCGACTCAAATTGCCATAAGGCAAATAAACATTGTCAATAACTGTTGCCGACAACTCAATCTCCCGCAAATCACATTGGAACGCATCTGCTTGCTTAATAATCAGTTCTTGAAACTGGCGTTCACCAGACTGATACCGAGCCAACAGATCCTTGAAATCCAAATTTTTCATAGAACCAAAAACTTCGTTGAATGCCTATTAAGCCTTAATAACTTCAGATCCCAGGAGGGCTCTTAAGCAAGTCAAGCTCCCCTAGTACAGTCCACTGTCAGCGACAGCTAATGGTGACTTGACGTTAAACACATTGATGATCGAAACGTTTCAGTAATAGCGACTAGGCCAATACATAACAGACATCTGATCTAAACAATGGCATAGAGGGGAACCCTGAAACTTCAGCATTCACAACAGGCACTCATATGCCCGTTTCTTTGACAGACGAGCCTAGATTTAGAAGTTGTCAACGCCTGAAAGCTAAGCAACTACCTTAGGGGCAGCTACTCTAACAACGTCACAAGCTTGAACTTCCACAAAACTTGGTTAACAGTTGTTAAGCTACAGCGTTTTGCTTCACAAACTAACAGCCTTAAAGATGTCTTTGGATTTATTTCGTGAGTCTGCCCAGAGTCAATGGCAAACAAGAAACCAAAGATGGGAAAACGCAAAAATCTTCAGAAACTCAAATAGAAAATCACTGAATTGATAATCAAGGCTTACTTTTCTTGACTGATATTTTCGGCCTACTTGGTGAAGTCTAGGTGCAGAAGTAAAATTTATACAAACAATTAGAATCACTAATTCAAGTTTCGCTATAAGGAGTTTGTTAGGTAGTATCAGTCTCTTGTTACTTTTCCACCAAGACGGACCACGCCTTGGTGGCGACTAAGTCTTGATTAGACTTGAGGCGATCTCTGCGTATTCCTGCTTTCAGCAGTCGCGTTTCTGGCAGGAGAATGCGGGCGGCAGAACCTCATAATGGAAATAATGGGATTCTGTTGCCTGGTCATGCATATTCGGTTGATAGCACTCATGCCGTTAAACGAATACGGTCTAAGCACAAAGTGGAGTAATTCACGCAGGCTGTGCCAGCCTTGGGTTGCTGAGTCGGCCTCCTCAACAGACTTCCATGCGAACTGAAGCTGAAATATTATGAGTTCCTCTGATTCCATTGCGGAATATTTCCACGATCGCACAAAATATAGCCCTGATTCCATTACTCGAGCGGCTAGGGCGATGCAAGGTCCACAGCCAGAACCTTTCAAAACCTATCGACTAGGGACTGAGGTGGATCTGAAGCCTTACCTAGAAGAATCTAAAGTGGATGCTCAAGCATCGAACGACGAGCGGTCTTGGGCCAGGCTTTCACACTTTCTGATTAACGTTTATGGGCTGACAGCTCAGTTCCAAACTCGGCTGGGCGATATGTTTTATCTCCGGGCTGCCCCTTCGGCTGGAGGGCTTTATCCCACTGAGATCTACTTGGTATCGCGGGGAAATCAACTGTTGCCTGCAGGACTATACAATTACCAAGCTCGTACCCATTCTCTCTGGCGGTTTTGGGACGATCACGCCTGGCAGGCACTGCAAGAGGCCTGTTTTTGGCATCCGGCACTGGAGACGACACAACTCACAGTCATTTTGACCAGCGTCTTTTATCGTTCGGCTTGGCGGTACCAAGATCGAGCTTATCGCCGTATCTGCCTAGAT
>CAZLYS010000130.1:0-8802 GCA_964563415.1 uncultured Halomicronema sp. | reverse complement strand
TTGAATGCCCTGATTTCGGGCGTAGTTGCCGCCACAATTTTGCGGTAGTTGAATATATTGGAGGCGTTTATCTTTGAGGTTTTGGACAACCTCTGCCGTGCGATCGGTGGAGCCATCATCCACCACAATTAACTCGATATCGGAAAGCGTTTGACTTAATACGCTCTGCAGGGTGCGTGGCAAGACATCTGCTCGATTAAAGGTGGGGACAACCACACTCACTAGGGGGGATGTTTGGAGAAAATCAGTGGATGGATCAGAGATAATCATGGATGGTTGCTTGGAGAACTCATTAAACGAGTCGGGCTTGAAAATAGAGTTGAATTTCTTTCCAAAGGCTGAGATAACGAATGCCTATAAAGACCAGGCTGAGCCCAATCCGGTGATCCAGGCTGGTAATTTCCTGGTCTGAAAATACGCGGCTGATGTCTCGAATGGGGGGCCTAGTTTGCCAGGCTACTCGCTTAATAAAGCTGTTGATGGGCTCAGATTGACGGGCGTCAATTTTGTAGCGGCCTTCGATGACGCGGCTAATTTTTTTGGCGATTTCGGGCCAGGAGTGGCGGGCGGGATGAGCAATGCAAACATCGTCGGCGTAGGCCTGTCGGTAGCCTGCAGCATAGACTCGCTGCCCCCATTCTCGGTCGCCGCCGGATTTGAGCTGGGCATTGAAGGGGCCAACGGCATCAAAGATCGCTCTGGAGGTGAAGAGGTTGGCAGTAGCCCCGTAGTGGTCTTCGGCAATGTAGCGGTGCTGCTGCAAGAAGTTGCGACTATCGAAGAGTTCAACGACGGTGGGGCAGTCCTGTTGTTGGAAGAAGAGCTGAATTTTACCCGCGACGAGGCCGCAGTTTTCAGTGTCTAGAAAGCGAGCAACGCCCTTTTCGATCCAGTCTTGGGAAGGGATGCAATCGGAGTCAGTGAAGCCCAGGAATTGGCCACGGGCAATCTGTAGTCCCCAGTTACGGGCAGCGTAGGAGCCACGTTTGCTCTCTGAGGTGAGGCGCATTTGCTTGTATGAGTTGGCGAGGTCATCGAGGGGATGGTCTGAACCGTTGTCGATAACGATAACTTCGTATTGATTTTTAGGGTAGGTTTGGTGTTCTAGGGCTTCTAGACAAAGGACGAGGCGATCGCGATCGTTATAGACCGGGATAATAATCGAGACAAAAGCCCAGGTTTCTTGAATCATCGTGCTCTTGACCGAACCTTTACAAACAGCTTCTGTACAGTTCAACTAATCTGTCATTCAACATATTGAGATCATATTTTTTCTCAATAAATTTCCTGCCAGCAGTCCCCATTTGATGCCAAAGCTCTGGATGTTCAATCAGGTAAGTAAGTTTTTCAGCTAGAGAGTCAATATCCCGCTCAGGCACTAGGAAACCCGATTGACCATCCAATACTCCATCAGGAATCCCATTATGTAATGTAGATACAACTGGCAATCCTATTGCTTGTGCTTCTTGCAAAACTAGCGCTTGTCCTTCCATATCGCCATTTGAAGCAGTGACACTAGATAGCACGAAAATGTGTGACTTTTGATATAGGCGCAGAACGATGTCTTGAGTTTTGCCACCGAGAAATATTACCTTTTCTGCTACACCTAATTCATGACTCAAGCGTTCAAGTCTGTCTCTGAGAGGTCCATCACCTACAATCTGATATTCAACATTAGGGTTTTTAAGAGAGACTTTTGCAAAAGCTCGTATCGAGAACTCCAAACCTTTCTTCTCAACCAAACGACCAATGGATAAAAGCTTTATGGTTTCTCCAGCTTGATATTCAGGTGGAGAAAAAGTATATTTTGACAAATCGAGGCCAACAGGTAAAATCCGGATTTTATCAGAAGGACAGCCCAGCTTTGCTGCTTTCATTGCAGTGTAGGTAGTATTAGATGTATATAAGTCGACCTCCTGGAATACTAGATTACGTACTATAGGAGAACATCTGATATGATCAGGGACATTTACATCATATCCATGGAATGTGACTATAACTTTTGCCTCATTTTTAGTTAGCTTCTTAATAGCTAGACTATCTAGCCCATGAGTTAGAAAATGACAATGAATAATGTCATATCGACATTCTCTATCGTGGAAAGCTTCCGAGTAATTCCGAAGCAAGGAGGAAACTCTATAGTGATACCCAAAGGACGAAAAGAATACTTTTGAATAAAACCTCGGAGCCTTTAAAAAATTAAGACCTATGCGATAAAAACCTTTTATGGTTTGTCTAAATGGACTACGAGGAATAAGTGGAAGGTATGTTGTTCTTTCTAAGATATTATATCTTTCGATCGCAGAATGAAGAGTAGTTATATCTTCCTCGTGGATAGTTGAAAAGATGTCAACCTCATGTCCTCTTTCGATTAATCCTACAATTTGATTAATAATGAAAGTTATCGATAGCCCTGGAAACTTGCCTACTACAAAAGCGATTTTCATAATTAATAATTATCTAAATTCTATTAATACCAATATAAAAAGCACATATTCTCTAGAATTAGAGCCTTAGTGCTGATAATCGAAATGATCCATTCTAGGTTTGCAAATATTTTCTATAGCGTTAAGATGCTCTTTTGCAAAAAAATCAGCTAGGCTGATTGTCTGATTCCCCATTGGTTGATACTGAAAGTCAACCTTATGTGAAATATCTTCAGTTGCAATTAAATTTAATCTGCTTGCAAGATTAGATATTGTTCCTATCTTATCTGAAGTGAAATCTTCATATTTAACCAACAGCATATTTTCAGGGCTTTTCAGGTAGACATCTGATGCTAAGTTCCAGCGGTGAGCTAATCTTTCTATAAAAGTAGATCCATTAACGTTAGGAAACTCTCCTTTAAGTATTGATTTCCATCCTAAGGGAATATCTAACTCTTCAATTTCCCTTTTGGAGAGGTCATATATTTTGCCAGAAATTTGTAATCTATTGAGAATACTTCGAATGGTAGTTCGTGGATCTCTTGTTACAAAAATAAATTTTGATCCAGGGAAAATATCAACCAATTTTTCATAATGAAAAGTTAAATCTGGCTCTTTTACTATGTCTCTCAAAAAAAACTCTTTATTAATATTGATTAGGTCCTGAAGTGAAAGATCCCCGACAAATAATTCTCTTCTAAAATCAGGATATCGTTTATCATTTTTATGAAAGAAATCAATTGTAGAAGACTTTTTGGTGGCTTCGCCGAGCAGTCCGGCTATGACTGACGTCCCAGTTTTCTGGTGACCAATCACGAAGATCAGATCAGAGCTGATTGGTATTCTGCTAATTTGGATTTTCTTTATTTTTGAATACACAAAGCCGGGAGTTTTCTTGATCAGTCTTTTTGTGATTCTCATTCCAAAAGTCCTTTAGATCTGCAGATTAGGCGAAAATATCTGAAACGAATTTTAATCTTTTAGCGATTTCTACTTGTCAGAAAAAATGGATCAAAAGGCATATTTAGAAGTCTTATGTGCTAGAGAGTATCTGAATGGTGATTCTTTGATCTTAAATAAGAGTAACTCAGAAAAGAGTTAAGCTTTTTGTCAACCTCAATGAGAAGTTTATAGAGTATTTTTCGCGTCATCTTATTCTCTCCGAGATAATTACTAAAGGGTTTTAAAATAGTCTTATGTCTTCTCCAACCCATTTTCTTGTACTCTTTCTTGAAATACTGGTTTTCTAATAGATCCCATTTCTCTCGAAAGTGTTCTAGCGTTTTTGTTGTCCAATCATCCCCCCATCGCAACATGTAGTAGATCAAATCAGTTCTTTCAATGGGAGGCGCATAAACATAGGTGACTACACAATCAGGCTCAAAGTATACTTGCTCGCCAAGTTCTGCTACTTGCATACAAAAGTCTACGTGCTCCTTGATATTCAGCATAGACTCATCTAGTAAACCAATTTTCTCAAAAATATCGCGTCGTACAAGCATGCAATGAAACTCGATCAGTTCAGTTTTACGCTGGATCAGCCTTTGCCGAACTTTCGCAAGTGGTTGCTTATGAAAATACATCTTCTCGCGCATTAATCGTTGACCGCGCACATCTACAACGATATGAGCTTCTCCACCGGCACAATGCACAGTTTGGTGTAAAGGTAATCCCTCACACTGCAATGGCCCGACAACCGCAGCATGGTTATCCTCTGCACAGCTTACTAACGCTTTCAACCATCCACTTGAAACGACTACATCATTATCAATGAACACCAAGTACTTAGTATTCACCGCTTGAATGCCAATGTTTCGAGCTTCATTAGGTGAAAGATATCTATTCTCACGAATAAGTTTGAATCCTCTTTTCTCTGCCTGAGACTTGAGGTGTTTATAAACACGTCTAGGTGAATTCCCATCTATATAAACTAATTCAAAAGGTGTTTTTGTGTATTCATAAATGCTTTGAAGAGATTCTTCTGAATAACTAAATCTTTCTCTTGGTACGACTACGACTGTGATATCTGCTTGCATTGCAAAACTCCCTTGAATATAAATTTAGAAATTTGATTGACTTGAAAATTCTAAGAATGAAAAAAACTTGAGTATCAGCATTCAAATATTGCTTCAAAGGAAATTAAAATTATTTCCTATTCTCTTAATAGCAATAATTCTCATGCAGGAATATGAATCTTTACTGGATTTGTAATCGCAGATAGTTTCAAAATCTGGAGATTATCTATTAGCAGATGCACTAGAGGTGGTAGTAACATTACCGCCAATTTTCATGTCTGGAACTAAAACAACAAGGACATTTCTTGATTGAGCTGCCGTTGATGTCAAGACATCTTCCTTAACTTGAAACTGTTTCGAATTGCATTTGGTGGTATTTCCACAGCGCGCCCTGTTGATCTAATAGCTCTTGATAGCTACCTTGCTCAACAACACGCCCTTTATCTAAAACCACTACTTTTTCAGCACCTGCAATGGTTGATAAACGATGGGCGATCGCAATCACAGTTCTGCCTTTCGATAGTCGCTCTAAAGACTCTTGAATCAGCTTTTCGGTTACCGAGTCCAGTGCACTGGTAGCCTCATCCAAAATCAGAATCTGGGGATTTCGCAGCAGAGCCCTGGCAATGGCAATCCGCTGTCGCTGCCCGCCAGAGAGCCGCACGCCCCGATCTCCCAAAATGGTTTCAAACTGCTCAGGCAAATCCAAAATAAACTCTAAGGCATTCGCCTGTCGTGCCGCCTCTAAAATCTCGCTATCCGTTACTCCCTCTAGGCCGTAGGCAATATTCGCTCGCACCGTATCATGAAATACATACGTATCCTGGCTCACGATCGCCATTTGTTGGCGAAATGAGTTGATTCGCAAGTCTTTGAGCGCCACCCCGTCTACTAACAGCTGCCCCTGCGTCGGGTCATAAAACCGGGGAATCAAATCCGCCAGTGTCGTCTTACCAGCTCCAGAAGAGCCCACCAGTGCAGTGGTTTCTCCCTGCTTAATCGACAGCGTGATGTCGTGCAGCACCAGCTCATTGGCGTCATAGCCAAAATCGACACCGATAAAATCAATTGATCGCCGCAGCTGACTGAATTCGACTAAGCCATCTTGCAAATAGGGTTTGTTATCTTCTCGCAGTAAGGTGTTGACACTATGCATTGAACCCTGCAAACCATTGAACCTGGTTTTAGCGCTATTGAGTGCCGAGACAAAAGGGGTTAATCGAGTCAGCGCAAACAAAAATGCCAGCACTGACGACGCTTGCATCTGCCCATTCACGATTAAAAAGTTGAACGTAATTGCCACCATAGCAATCAACATGGTGGCAGAAGCAGCCTGAACCAATGGGTTTACTAAAGCCGCTATCCTTTCTAGATTGAGCTGGGATTGACGGACTGACTCCGTAGCCTTGACAAAGCGTTGGCGCTCATAGGCCTGAGTGCCCGAAGCATGTACCGTGCGAATGCCATTAATGAACGACAGCAACACCCCCATCATTTGTTTATTCGCTTTAGGTACCTCGAAGCTAAATTCACGCACGCGTCGGGTCAGATTCGTAATGCCGACTGACATCAGCCCAAACAATAAAACTGAAGCTAGCGTTAGCTGCCATGACAACAACACCATTGCCCCCAAATAGGCCAACAGCGTTGTGCCCTGGGTCAAAAAGATAGTAAAGACATTAAAAATTTGCTGTATTTGAGTAACTTCGGTGGTTACACTACTGGCCAAGTCGCTACCTCGAGTTTGAGTGTAAAAACTCAGCCGGACTTGCTGCAGCTGGTCGAAAATGCGTTGGCGCAGATTCTCAACTAGATTGAACGTCACTGACTTTGAGGTGATTTGGGCCATATAGGCAAACAGCGCCCTCAACCAGATCAAAATCAAAATCAAGGCTGACAGTCGATAAATCCGCGCCGCTGGGTTTACCTGAGTAGCCAGTACGTGAATGTCGAACCATTGCCAGCCCGTTTGCAGTGGTGGTTCATTCGGGTTGGTCAATCCCTGCAAAAATGAAGCAATAATGGCGACTGTACTCCCTTCCGAGACAGCCCCCAGCACAGAAAAAATAATCGCCGCCGCTACCATGCCACGCATCGGCTTCAACCCACGCAGCACCAGCGCGTTGTCTTGCCAAAAACGGGTAGATTTGATTCCCCGCTTCAGCAGGTGTTTACCAGATGCAATTGTCTGTAAAGTCATTCTTGTAGATAAGAGATAAACGAATTCGAATACCCATCATTGCCACAGATACTTAAGCAATGTTTTGTTCAAAATTGCAACGTTTCTAGCTTTAGGTAACAAGATAAATAACCATGTTCTACCTGGGGGTATGACACCATCACTACCGAAGCTCGCCCTAGATGAGTCAAATATAGAGATGGCATCACCCCCATCTGCCATACAGTCTCACAATCGACTTGACTAATATCGATTCTGCAAAATAGTGCTACAGATTGAGGATCCCCCGCTGTCGCCGCCCCCTTAGAAAAGGGGCTACTGTTAGGGTTTCCCCCTTTTTCTAGCGCAGCCATGCCCGAAGAGCTTTAGGGGGATTGAGGAGGACTTTCCATTTAGCAGATGTGTAGTCTAACTTTAGAGAATGGGTATAACACCACAATAGACATTCAACTAGTTGTAAATCAGCTCTGAAAGAGCGCCAAGATGTTCTAATTTCCTAATCCCAAAGTCATAGGTTGTTTCGCAGTCTTTTCAATTATCCCTTACGGTTAATCGACTCCCCGAGCTTAAACTATCTCGGTAGAGCAGAGAGACTGAGATCCTGAGACCATCGAAGTCTACTCACGCATGAGGAAATATGAAATATGCAGTTTTCAACTGTCTTTAGCAAGACAAAATATTTACCCTGGATATGTCTATTGACGCCAATTTATATGCCAAAGTTCCAAAAACTTGTAAGGACTTCATCAGGTAGTTGAAAATTTCCAAATCTTGCATTACTGGATTCTTTGGCATTGCTTATTGCCCTCCCGGTATCAGTAATCAAGCTAATAGAAGCAATCTCAATAAGCCAGTATGAAGCCCTACGAGCACAGGAATTCAGCCCCTGTACCCCAAATTCCTGACCCCATTTAGGCTCGTGAGCCGGGCCTGGCGACGAGTAAATTCGCCTACAGTGGGATTTCCTGCCGGATGAATTATGTTTGGTACCTGTTGCCATAACTCCCTGGGAGCCGATCTCAATTCATAGGTTCTTTCATCCGTTTTACAAACGTGATACCACTGCGATTGTTGACACTCGTGGCACCAAAAATTTTCGAGCCATTCTCCTGGCATAGGAACCGTGCCATAACTCGAAATCACCAGGCGCGATCGCTTTGAACTCATTCCTCGCGCTTGCAGTTGCTCTGCTTGCTCAGCAAAGAGCGGGTATTTCGGGCTGACACTATCTAAATAGCACTGGTGACTGGGACAGTAAATCGCTCGACGTTTTGAACGTTTGCGATTGCGATCGCATCTTCTGGTCATTAACGGCCTCCAAAGATTTAAGACTCCACAATCTCGCCACTTAGGGTATTTAGACTGGTGGTCTAAGATTCAAAAAATTGGATGATGACTGCGCAAGTCTTTCCTATTTCATTGCGGTTCCTAAGTGGATGGTGAAAGTAAATAATCCTGTAGAATTGGAACGCATTAAGATCTTACTATTCCGCAATTTCTCAATACGTTACTGTTTAGTAATACTCAGGAATATCAGCCTTATCAGTGAATTTTCAGATTATATAGAAATTTATCTCTATATAATTTGTCTATGGCATCCTAAGACCTCCATAAGCATAAAATTCAACAAGATGGATTTGATCGCAACTGTCAATAATACTATTTTCCAAAATTTTACACTCACGAGATAAAATTATTGATGTGAGGAAACTGCCCTTAAGATAGACTTTCCAGAATCTGCGATCTCAGCAGATTCTTCCAAAAGAATTGATTGCTTGAGTAAGCCCCGATCTCTCAAAAAACTTACACCTGTCCAGGTTTTTCCCGGCTCCTCAATAGTTGCTAATCTGTGGTGAAAGTTTGAGGAGCATTATCAAAGAGCCAGGTTCAATATGCTCCCTGCTTTGACAATAGAGCAATGACAGTTTCCCAGATGAGTTGTAAGTCATAGAACACTGACCATTGAGTTTGGTACTCCACATCCATGCTGACAATACTTTCAAAGTCTTTGATGGTTGAACGACCTTGAGCCTGCCATTTACCAGTCAAGCCGGGTTTGACATTAAGCCGCTGCCAGTGATGCTGTTCATATTGACTAACCTCATCGAGAGTGGGGGGGCGGGTTCCGACCAAACTCATATCTCCTTTGAGGACATTCCAAAACTGAGGGACTTCGTCCAGA
>CAZLYS010000129.1:2258-8875 GCA_964563415.1 uncultured Halomicronema sp. | reverse complement strand
GGGGGTCGGCATCGTGCATTCTCTTGAGAGACTGTGCCTATTCTAGAGAACTCTGCTGCCGTTCATTGCCCTGTGGCTAGCCGGTTCGATCAATTCCCAACTGAGTGGGCAGCGGGCGGACTGTCGGAAGTTGAGACGGGTGTGAAATACGTTCATCCCAATCTAGATGGCTCAATTCTGCTCCAGAGTCTCCGGGTATCAATGGGGCTCGTGTCCCCAGCAGATTTCTAAACCGGTAGGTGCGATCGCCCCAAAGTCCGAATTGCCCTTTTCTGAACTGTCCTCGACTAATGAATTGCGTACTGACGGCAGTACTTTTGCTCCTGTTGATGGGTCTGTTCGGGGCTGCCGTAGGGACGCGCGTACACGACAAAAAATGTCGTTAATCCCAGGCAAAACCAGATACCCCAACCCCGTTGAGATAACATCTTGTCAACTGAATGGACGATCGCGATCGCTATTGCAGAGCTGACTTAACCGATGGACTTTCAGGCGGAGAAACGAACTTGGCTGGGGCGATCGTTCCGCCTAGAACCCAACACAAAATCGGACAAAAGATTGCACAGTAAACCGAAATTACGGCAATCAACTGGCTTGTTTCGAAAAGATTAGATGACATGAGAATCGCCTCTAAGAAGTTTGCATCGAACCAGAGGCGCGTTCCTTCGGGATTAAACCCTACTTCCGTCCTTTGCTCACCGGGCGATTAAAACCCTGAAGAAGGATGAACGTTATTTGCTTTCTGTAGCCAATACTACTCTTTTGCCTGAAAGCGTCAAGCTGTTATCCAGACAAAATTGAGATATTTTAGCTGCGCAAAATCATGTTCCAAGGTTTGAAAATATAGGCTTTTCAGCGGTTTATGCAGCGGCAATTAGACGGTTTGAATATCGACAATTCATGACAGAGTAAACGTTGCCTGGGGGGCTTCCCTATCTTTCGACCAAATCAACCTGCTACGAATTAACCTGAATGTTTTCTCGGGTTAGGCCAATCTTTTCTTCCAGCTCAAACACGTTACCGGTGAACTCATTATCTGATCTGTACCGCCTAATCAAGGACAGCCTAGTTTTTAACGGAAGTGGCGGCATCAGCGGTATCACAGGATTCCTTAATTGCAAATTAATTTATGAGCGGGGGCACTGCTCTTAGCATTGAGTCAGCCTTTGTGATGGCAGCGTGTCATGTTTGACTACCAGGTTGGCGGTAGCCTCGCCGTTGATAACCCAACCTACATTGAGCGGCAGTCCGATCGCGACCTCTACGAAGCGCTGCTTAGGGGCGATCTCTGTTACGTGCTCAACAGCCGTCAGATGGGCAAGTCGAGCTTGCGACTGCGGACGCGCCACCATATTCATCAGGCGGGTAAGGGCATCTGTGCCTCCGTCGATATGACTCGCATCGGCAGTGAAAACATTACGGCCAATCAGTGGTATCAGGGCATTGCCTTTGATTTGATCCGCAGTTTGCGGCTTTATCGCCAGGTTGATTTATCCACTTGGTGGATCGAGCAAGGCAACGTATCCCCGGTGCAAAAGCTGGGCAACTTTTTTGAAGAACTCATTCTGGGCCGGTTCCCCAACGAGAACATTTTCATTTTTATTGACGAAATTGACAGCGTGCAGAGCCTCACGTTTCCCGTGGATGATTTCTTTGCGCTCGTGCGGTACTGCTACAACCAGCGGGTCGAAAATCCTGACTATCAACGTTTAACCTGGGCACTGTTTGGGGTGGCTTCTCCCGGTGATTTGATTAGCGACCTGAAGCGCACCCCGTTTAATGTCGGCACCGCGATCGCCCTCACCGGGTTTACCTTTGCCGAAGCGTCACCCCTTTTACCCGGCTTGGCCCCCTATGTAGAACGCCCCCGCCGCATTTTGACAGCGATTTTGGAATGGACAGATGGACAACCGTTTTTGACCCAAAAACTCTGCGCCCTGGTGCAGCAAGAAGGCCATGATTGTGGGGCAGGTCAACTTGATATTCCGGTGGGCGAAGAAGGCAATTGGGTTGAGTGGCTCGTTCGCACCTACATCATTGATCACTGGCAAATTCAGGATGAACCCGAGCATCTGCGCACCGTGCAGCGCTATTTGCTGCAAGACCCCACCAAGGTCGGCAGACTCCTGGGGCAATATCAGCAGATCTTGGTGTCAGATGACGAAACCACCCACCAAAATGCCGAAGATTTCAATGAATTTTCTTCGCTGCTGCTGTCGGGGCTGGTGACCCAGCGGTCAGGATTTTTGCGAGTACACAACCGCATCTACAGCGAAATTTTCAACCAAGCGTGGGTGCAGCAACAACTGGCTAACCTGCGGCCCTACGCGACGAACTTAAGTGCTTGGGTGAAATCAAACTATCAGGATGAATCACAGTTGCTGCGATCGCGGGATTTGCTAGCGGCTCAGGAATGGACTCAAGACAAAAGCCTCAGCGATCTGGACTATCAATTCTTGGCTGCTTCTCAACTTATTGATCGCCGCCACCGAGAACGGCGCATCGTCGAAATTTTGGCCATGTTGAGTTACCGTCGCGGGGAGCTGAAACCCTATTTAGAACAAATTGCGATCGCGGTCAGCGAGCTCATTACCGTCGATTGGTCGATTGTCACCCTTTGCCAGGGCGATCAAGAAAGAATTCTCGCCAGCAGTTTCCCTCTGGGTGACGAGGCTGACAAATCCGATAACCTGCACAGAACCGTTTCCGGCTACGTGTTCAAAACCGGCTGTCCTCTAATGTTGGAAGATACCGCCGCTGGCCCAGGCTATGGTGCGGTGCCAGCGGGCTACCGTTCTTATTTAGGCGTGCCCCTCAAACTTTCCACGGGGGAAATAGTCGGCACCATCAGTCTGTTTCACAAAACGCCGCGTTACTTTGATGACGATGAGGCCCAACTGACCTCAATCTTTGCTGAACGCGCTGCATCTGCGATCGAGAACTATCAGCTGCATCAAAGACTGCAAGAAATACCGCTCATTCAACCGATTGTGCCAAACACCGTCTCCTCGGAGGTCCAATCAATTTTCGAGGAAATTCAGAACGGGTTTGGCATGGTGCCCAATCTGTTTCTGACGATGGCTCATTACCCGCCTTTATTGAAAGCCGATTGGGAAAAGATGAAAGCCGTGATGATTGGCGGTAGCCTGCCCCGCAAATTGAAAGAGACGATCGCCCTGCTAATTTCTAAAGACAACGAATGTCTATATTGTGTCAAAGCTCATTCGGCGGCTTTGCGGACGCTCAAAGTGGATGAGGAAGTTCTCGAAAAAATCCTTGAAGGTAACTTGCACACGGCAGGATTTTCGGCCCAGGAAATTACCCTGATTAACTTTGCTCGCGCCGCCAACAATCACCCCCACAATATTTCTAAGGAGCTGATTCAAAACATCTCACAGTACGGTATCAGTGATGCTGAGCTGATCGAAGCTCTGGGCGTGATGGAAATCTTTGTGGCCTTTAACAAGTTTCTCGATACGCTGGATGTGGTTATCGATTATTAGCCGTATGGTTCAGTATTGGGGTTGAAGGGAGAGGGTCACACGAGGTATGCGCAAATCTGACATCCTCCTCAGCCCAATTGATGCGCGAAGTGATTAGGCCGCCGATGGTTCCCTCAAATCGTTTGGATAACCTCCATTTGAGAGGCGTTAAATAGGTTTACGTCGGCCATAACCGCCACGCTTGTTTACTAGCGTGGCAATGAGATACGTGGGGTACATACTGCTGGACTTTTTCATAGTCAGGAACTTTGAGCCACAAACGGATGTATGAACTTAAGCCAGTAGAATCAACGCGGCATAGATTGCCGTGCCGCCAATAAAAGACAGATAACAACTCTGGTTCTCATCCGGTAGTTCTCGTTTTAGAACGTTGAGAATGACGCTGCCCGCCATAAACGACCACACAATCGCGATCGCAGCTTCATTGAAATGGGTGGCTTGACCAATAACGGCTCCGACCATAATGGCAGCGGTTAAAATCCAGCGTCCACTTTGGTCATAAGGTCTGGCATAGTGCTCTCGCAAGTTCTGATCAATTACAAAGAAGTGCAGAGCCACAGCGACAAAAAACAAAATGCATTCCAACAGGCCATGGCGGCCAATGTCCTGAAGCAGATACCCAAAAATGAAATTCAAAGTCGCAAAGCCCGCGATATGAATCCAGTAAACGGCTGAACTGGAACCATCGGCATTCGTCGTCACAGGACTTTTGGCGCGAGCATTGATCGCCAAAATGTCTAGACCATAAAAAATCAGCAAGCCTAGTAGCGCCAGGATGTAAACGTGGTTTTCGAGATAAGCCAGAAGTAGCATTGCCGAATGCTGCAGTTCTTCCTGAGCATGGCTCAATTCAGGAAAAACTTCTAGGAAAACGTAACCAATAGAAATGCCTCCCGCGAATGAGAGCCACCGATGCTGAGGAATGAATTTAAAAATATTCAGCTGAGATACAAAGGCATGAATGAATGCCAAACCGATCGCTAAAATGAGTCCTGGACTTTCCATAGTTGTCCCGTCGATACAATTGTCCCGGCCTCAATGAGAACAGGCCATCGAGGTCTAAAGTTTGTGCTTAATTCCGTATCTCGCCTTATCGCTTGTGCTCTGGATTCTTGAAATCGGTGTTGCAGCCCGCATCCCAAACATCCGGTTGATTACCATGGGCCGGAATGCCGCCCTGGTCTTTCAGCAGTCTGGCCATGTGCATGCAGTTCCACGCTAAGAACGTAGTATTGCGATTGGTGAAATCGTTTTCTGGGCCACCCGAACCGGGATCTGAATAGGATGGCCCTGGTCCCACTTCTCCTAGCCATCCGGCATCTACCTGGGGTGGAATGGTGTACCCAATGTGAGACAGCGAAAACAGAATGTTCATGGCACAGTGCTTGACGCCATCTTCGTTGCCTGTGATCAAAGTGGCACCGACTTTGCCGTAGTCACGATATTGCCCTTTGTCATTGAGCAGGTGGGTATATCCATACATGCGCTCGAGCACTCGGTTACAAACAGAGCTTTTCTCCCCCAGCCAAACCGATGTACACAGCACTAAAATATCGGTCGCGTCGATTTCCTTTTGCAGTTTGGGCCAATCATCTCGATCCCACTCATCGGTTTGGGACATATCGAGACCCAACCCTGCTGGAATTTCGTAATCAACGGGACGAATGACCTGGGTTTGCACACCATTCGCTTCAAAGATCGTTTTGGCAATGTTGATCACCCCCTCGGTGTGCGATAGCACTGGGGTGCGGTTGAGGGTGCAATTTAGGAACAGTGCTTTCAAGTCGTCATACTTGGCCGGGGCGGTGTGGCACTGCTGCTCGGTGATTTTTGTAAGTTGTTGTGACATCGTGATTGATTTGAAAATTTGAGTTTGAACTTTTGAATCTCATGGGCCAGAGATTGAGATCAGACGATCTCTAATCATTGTGAATCGCTAGTGACAGCGACTCCGACACCTCGCTCCAGGTTGCGATTTTGAGGGCATTCACCATGATTTTTAATTCCTTGGATCACTCACGATTCTGTCGGAGAGGGAGAGAGTAGCCGGCTAACGCGTAAAGAATCTATGCCTACAGCAATGACTCGCAACACCCATCCCCCAGTTTTTCGAGACAGTTAGCAGCACCTACGCGAAAACAGTTGCCCTCCGCTATCAAGGTACGAATAGCTGCGATCGCGGACTCTCGAAAATGTCCTGCTCCACCTAGCATTCAGCCCCATACGTTACCCCCATGAGTCGCCATCAGTCACTCGCGGCGTTCTCTCATGACGCACCAGGGCAAAACTGCAATAGGCCGACAGTTCAGCCCTGATTCACCCACTCGCAAGGTGATCGCCCAAGGTCAGACAAGAAATCCACCTATCAACGACTCAGGGCGATGGGCAAAATGTGTCCATCGCCCAAACATCTGGCGAGTGCCAAGCCAATAAGCTTGATACCGATCACCGTGATGCTCCCCCCTCTGGTGAGACCATGACTGGGGTATCTATTCCCAACTGCACATTCAGGTTAGAGGAGCCTCTAACCCACGACAGCCTAAAAAAATCGCACCCCATTCTAAAAGCGCTGACGCTTCCCCCGGCTTTGTTGGAAATTGCTGGAACTTCAGAGCCAGTGCAATGTAGAGGTCTTTCAATCTTTTACGATGACCTTGTAACGGAAAAGGAACGGAGATGTCCGCAGAAGAAGCCCTGGCTCTGCTCGATCAACTCTTGCCGGTCACCCTCAGCAACCTGCAAGAGACAGTGTTTTGCCAGGTTTGGGAAGACAAAACCTATGCCGAAATTGCGGATGAGTATAACTACGAGCACAGCTATATCCGCGATATCGGCTTTCGCCTATGGCAAATCCTCTCTGAAGCTTTAGGTGAGAAGGTCTCGAAAAGTAATGTCAAGGCTTTGCTAAGTCGTTATGCCCGTAGTCAAGCGGCCTCAGCGCCTTCACCAGTGGCGAGCCCACCCCTCGCGACTGCGTCATACCCATCGACAGACATCGCCTCACTCGAGTTCCCGAATGGCCCCGTGCCGCTCAATTCTCGCCTGTATATTGAACGACCGCCGATCGAGACCAGAACATTTGCTGAGGTGCTCAAACCGGGCAGTTTGATCCGT